>JBILXQ010000377.1:0-3327 GCA_044378375.1 Planctomycetota bacterium | reverse complement strand
AAGTCGCGCCCGAAGTGAGCGAGCTCAGCGAGATCGGCGCGCTCAAGCAGAACGGCTTCACCATTCCCGCGATCGTGACGCGACGCTCGAACACGACCGTCGAGCTCGCCAGCGGTCAATCGTTTGCACTCGCAGGTCTGTTGCGCAGCAAAGACCAAGCTCGAGTGTCACGCGTGCCGGGCCTCGGTGACTTGCCGGTGCTGGGCGCGCTTTTCCGCAGCGTGCGCTACGAGCAGGACCAAACGGAACTCGTCGTGATGATTACGGCCGAGCTCGTCGAACCTATCGAAGACGGAGAGCTGCTGCCGTTGCCGGGTGACATGCAAACAGCTCCCACCGATTGGGAACTGTACATGGAAGGCCAAGTGCACGGCCAAGCTCGTCTGAATGGCGCCGGTGCGCGCTTGAAGCTCTTGGGGCTCGATCGTTTGAGCGGCCCTGGTGCTTGGCGTCGCGCGGATGAACCGCGTGTCACGGCTAGCGATCTGCCACCCGCGACAACGACGGGAGGCGTGAAACCGTGAGCGACAAGTCGAGCGTCGCCGCCTTGGCGACCTTGCGTCGCGAACTGCACCAACGACTGGTGCAGGCTCTCGACTATGGAGCAGCCGAGAAGCTGGATCGCGACGCTTTGATGACGATGTGCGCAGCGCGCGCACGCAAGTTGGCCGACGAAATGGGCCGCGAAGTGAGCGCTGCGGATCGTGAACAGCTGGTCAGCGGCGTGCTCGATGACATGTTCCGCTTGGGGCCTTTGGAGCCTCTGCTGGCGGACGAAGAGGTCAGCGACATCTTGGTCTCTGGCCCCAACAAGGTGTATGTCGAGCGCCGCGGTGTGCTGGAGTCCGCGAGCGTCGAGTTCCGCGACGCCACACACTTGCTGCATGTGGTGCAGCGCTTGGTGCGCAACGCGGGTCGCCGCATCGACGAGAAGAGCCCGATGGTCGATGCGCGTCTAGCTGACGGTTCGCGCGTCAACGCGATCATCCCACCGCTGGCCGTCGATGGTCCGCAACTGTCGATCCGGCGCTTCCCCAAGCGTGCGCTCACTCTGGAGCGCATGGTGGAGCTAGGTTCGCTTTCCGAAGCTAGTGCAGAGCTGCTGCGCGCGGCAGTGCGTGGTCGCCTGAACATCGTCTTCGCCGGCGGCGCTGGTGTGGGCAAGACCACACTCCTCAATGCGGTGTCGTCGTCCTTGAGCCCGCGCGAACGCGTCGTGACCATCGAAGATGCAGCTGAGCTGCGCTTGGAAGGTGATCACATCGTGCGCCTCGAAACGCGCGCGGCCAACATCGAAGGCGTGGGTGAAACAACGCCGCGCGACTTGCTGCGCAACGCGTTGCGTATGCGTCCCGACCGCATCTTGGTTGGCGAGTGCCGCGGGGCCGAAGCCTTCGACATGATGCAGGCCATGAACACCGGTCACGAAGGGTCGATGACCACCTTGCACGCAAACTCCGCGCGCGATGCGTTGGTCCGACTCGAATCGATGCTGGCTATGGGTGGTTTTGACACACCCGTAGGTGTGTTGCGCGGCTACATCGCCTCCGCCATTCATCTGGTCGTGCACTTGGTGCGCCTACCGGACGGCCGGCGCGTCGTGGGCGAAATCGTCGAAGTTCTCGATGTAGATGAGCATGGTGTGCGCGTCGAGCCGCTGCATCGCCATCGCTTGCTGGCGGTACGCGATGGTCACACCGAAGGTCGCTTCGAGGCCACGGGCGCCGAACCGACCTTCCTCGAGCACTTGCGAGTGCACGGCATTGAACTGGATCCGCGCTTGTTCAGCGCTGGCCCGCTGCTCACGCGGAGGAGCGGATGAATCTGGCCAATGTCGACTGGGTAGCACCGGTAGCCGCGGGAATCGCAGCGGCTTTGACTTTCTGGCTGTGGGTCCGCAGGTCCCAAGCAGAAGCACAGGGTGCATCCTCCAGTTGGAACCCGCTGCCGTTGGTGCTGGGTTTGGCCCTTGGCGCATTCGTATGGTTCGGCATCGGTCGGCCGTTGCTCGCAGTAGCGGTGTTCGCCGTGTGGCAAGGCTTGGCCTTGTTGTGGCGCATGCGTGCGCGCGAACGCCGTGCACGCGAGGACGAACGCGATGCGGTAGAAGCCATTGCCACCGCAGGACGCGCGTTGCGGGCGGGCATTCCGTTGCCTGGTGTCCTCAGCATTGTCGCGGTCGAAGCACGCGGGCGCGCACGCACCGCATTTGCAGAGATCGTGCAACGCGAAGCACTGGGCGAGGACTTGGGAACATCGGTGCGCTCCGTGCTCCTCCGTTCGGAACTCGCTGCGTTGAGGGCTTTTGGCTTGGCTATCGTGGCCCAGCTGGCGGCTGGCGGCAACTTGGCCGACACGACCGACCGCCTATCGCAGTCGCTGATCGAGCGTGCGCGCGTGCGCCGTCGCGCCCGCGCCATCGTGGCGTACAGCCGCATGGCAACGCAGGTGCTCGTGGCGCTGCCTGTTCTGGCCGTGGTCATGATGTCAACTACAGTTGACGGCTACTCCGAACTGCTGTTTGAGCGCACCGAAGGCAACATGATCCTCGGTCTGGCCGCCGTGATGTTGGTTGCAGGCTTGGTGCTCGTGCAGCGCTTCAGTCGCATCGATAGTGTGCGCGAGCGGAGTTCGACATGAAGTCCGCGGCCTCCAGCGAAGCACTCGCCTGGCGCTCAGAAGGCAAGGGCTTCTATCCCTTGCCTGGCGGCTATGTGTCGCTGCTCGAAGCAGCGGGCGACACCACGCGCTCGGCACAACTGACCTTCGCGGCAATCCATGCCCTAGTCATCATCGCCGGTGGCCTAGCAGGAGTCTGGTTTGGCCTTTCAGGCTCGATCGAAGTCGCACCCCTAGCCTTTGGAGCGTTGGGCGCTGGCATTGGCTGGTGGTTGCCGATGTCGTACTTGGAAGGACGACGCGAGCAACGCCGCCGTGAGATTGCCGCCGATATGCCCGCCATGCTGGATCTGCTCCAACTGTCGTTGCAGGGCAGCATGGGTCTGGCTGCGGCGTGGAGCTCGGCCGCGGCACACTTGGATTCGAACGACACCGCCCTGGCGCAAGAGATGCGCCGCGTGGACTTGGAAGTGTCGCTCGGCGGCGGCTGGTCGAGTGCGCTGAGTGCAGCCTCGACGCGCACAGGAGTGCAAGAGTTCCGCGCACTAGGCCAACTGCTCGAACAAACCGAGCGCTTTGGTACCGAGATGGCCCGCATGGTTGCCGTGCAGTGCGACTCCTTGCGCCACGCCGAACTGCAGGAGCTCGAAGAGAAGGCCCACGAAGCCTCGGTGAAGATGCTCTTCCCTCTAACTGTGTTGCTTCTGC
>JBILXQ010000376.1:0-3332 GCA_044378375.1 Planctomycetota bacterium | reverse complement strand
AGCCGTCCTGAACGAAGACGGGGGCATCGTGATTGGCACGGGCTACTCCACAGTTCTGGTGCGCTTGGATGAACGCACGGCCACCCAGTACCCGTCGCCACTGCAAGGCCTGCAGAGCACGGCGTTGCTTCACGATCGCGATGGAAACCTGTGGGTCGGCAGCCAGACCAGCGGTCTGATGAAGTTGGTGCGCAGTTTCTCGTGGCCATTTGATGGCAGTACCTTGCGCCTCAATGAAGGACAGCTGCTGTTTGCGCCTGCCGATCGTGATGATGCCTGGGTTGCATCGAGCGAAGCAGAGCAAGTGCTGCGCTTTCACACTCCCACAGCCACCGTACAAGAGATTGCTCCGCTGCCGACAGGACTTGGCCGGGTGCAAGCACTTTTGACAGGCCGCGATGGCGCCTTGCATGTGCTGTTCGCACAGGGTCTCGTCTCTGCCAAGGGCGGAGTCGAACGGCGTGTCGCCCTTGCCAGTCAGATCTACACAGGCTCACTCTGCGAAGATGCGGAAGGCTACATTTGGGTTGGGGATCGCGGCCGAGTCCACCGCGTCGGTGGCACCAGCGCTCAACCCGAACTCACCACCTATGGTGCGGAAGTAGGTCTGCCTGACGACGCAGAGATCGCGGCCTTGCGTAGCGATGCGGCGAACCGCGTCTGGTTGGGTACATCACGCGGCCTGGCCTGTTGGAGCGCGGGGCGCATCACCATGCTGGGTGCGGCGGAAGGCTACAGCGGTGGCTCCGTGCGAGCCATTCTGCCTCTGGAGGATGGAACCATCTGGGCGGGGCTTTACGGCGGTGGCTTGGTACGACTGCGCAACTCACAAGCGGTGCGTGTGGATGCAAGCCAAGGGCTGTATGACAACTTCGTCTCCAACATCCAGATGGATGACGAGGGTGCGTTGTGGATCAACAGCAACCGCGGTGTCTTCCGTGTGCGGCTCGCCGATTTGGAAGCCGTTGCGGATGGACGTTTGGATGCGGTTCCGTGCTTGGCTGGACGAACCAACGAAGGCAATGGCATGAGCGGAGTGCGGCTTGCATCTGGCCGCCTGCTGTTCCCCACCGTACGTGGGTTCGCCATGGTGGATCCGGCGCGCATGACCGAGACCAACCAACCACCAGGCATCGAGTTGCGCGAAGTTGTCGCCGATGGTCACAGCCATCGCACGCGTGCCGACATCACAGTTCCCCCTGGACCGCGTGAGCTTGTCTTTCGGTTCGCAGCACTCGCGTTGACGGAGCCACAAGCAGTGCGCTACCGCTACCGCTTGCAGGGCTTCGATACCGACTGGCGCGCGGCGGGGAGTGAAGCCTTTGCGCGCTACACAAATGTCCCTCCGGGGCGTTACCGCTTTGAAGTGTACGCGCGCAGCTATGACGGTTCCTCTAGCCACGAACCCGCGGGTATCGGTTTGTATCTGGAGCCGTACATGCATGAAACGTGGTGGTTCCGCCTGAGTGCGCTAGGTGCCGTACTTGTGGGCATCGGCTACGCTTTCCGCAGACGCGCGCACACTGCTCGCAAGCGCCACAACGAGCTGCAACACGAGGTGCACCTGCGTCAAACGGCTGAAGACTCCTTGCGAGGGCTGCATTCCCGATTGGTACGTGCCCAAGAAGAAGAGCGCCGACGCATTGCGCGCGACTTGCACGACGATCTGGGACAGCGCTTGGCTCTGGTAGGCGTGCGTTTGGGTGTGTTGGAGCGCAGCGCCCAGACCAAAGGAACCACGCCCATGGTCAGCGAGCTGGCTGCTCTGAGTCAGTCAGTGAAGTCGATCTCATCCGATGTGCACGGACTCTCTGTCCAACTGCACTCGACGCAACTGGACACGCTCGGTCTGCGCAGTGCCTTGCGCAGTTTGTGCAAGGAAGTCAGCCAGCAGCACCAGTTGGTGATCGAGTATGAGGTAACGGGAGAGGGCGCCGAGCCTCGGGAAGACTTGGCTCTAGGCTTGTACCGCATCGCGCAAGAAGCACTGAGGAACGCCCTGCGGCACAGTGAGGCGTCCAGCATTCGACTTGAGCTGCAATTGGAGTCGCGCTTCGCACGCTTGGTAGTGGTGGACGACGGCTGCGGCTTTGATCCGCAGCAAGTCACCAGTTCCAAGAGTCTGGGACTACGCGGCATGCAAGAGCGCCTGCGCATCCTCGGCGGTCAATTGTATTTGACAAGCACCTCTGGCCGCGGCACACGCTTGGAGGCTATCGTACCGCTGGAAGCCTCCCCTGCCGCATGAAAGCCGCCCCCGATATGCGTCCGAAGGTTCTATTGGCAGATGACCACTCCATCTTGCTGGAAGCCTTCCAAAAGCTTCTAGAGCCGGATTGCCTCGTGATTGGCACTGCTACCGATGGAGAGCAAGTGCTCACCCTGGCCACTCAGTTCCTGCCCGATGTCGTGGTGCTCGACATCTCGATGCCGCGTCTCAGTGGCATCGAAGCGGCGCGCCTCTTGCGCCAACAAGTTCCCTCTGCGCGCATTGTGTTCCTGACGGTCAACGAAGATCCTGGGCTGGCTGCATCGCTTCTCCGCGAAGGCGCAGCGGGCTACTTGCTGAAGACATCGGCCGCTCATGACCTCTTCGAAGCCATCCGCGCGGCAATGGAGGGACGCACGTATGTGACCCCCTCGATCGCGGAAGCCGTACACAAGGCTCTACGCCTGCCGGCGACGAAGGCCGGGCTGGAGCGTTTGTCCGAGCGCCAACGCGAGATCCTGCAGCTTGTGGTCGAAGGCCGGACCATGAAGGAGATCGCGTCACGCTTGGACATCACCCCCCGCACCGTCGCCTTCCACAAGTACCGCATGATGGAGCTACTGGGCTTTGAAACCACGGCGGAGCTGATCCAATACGGCATCCGCCATGGCTTAGGGGACTAGACGCGACAGCTGTGGGATGACGGGGTATCATCTTGCACCTCGCTGCTATGAACATCGCCCTCACCGGAGCTACCGGGTTCATCGGAACCCATTTGATGCATGGTCTACTGGGTGCAGGCCATCAAGTACGCGTGTTGGTACGCCCAGGCCGTGCAGGCGCCCTTGTCAAGCCCGCTGGACACGAGATCGAAGTGCACGAGGGCGACTTGACCCAACCGGAATCGCTGCGCGGATTCCTCGCCGGCTGTGAGCTCTTGGTGCATGTGGCCAGTGCCCACGACCACCTCGGCGAAGCCGAAATGCGCTCGGTCAACATCCAGGGCACCGAAGCGTTGGTGAATGAAGCCAAGGCCACAGGCAATCGCGACTTCCGCTTGTGGATCGTTAGCTCGGCCGTCATCGGTGCACCGGTGTACAGCTACTATCGCGACAGTAAGCGC
>JBILXQ010000375.1:0-3335 GCA_044378375.1 Planctomycetota bacterium | reverse complement strand
AGAGCTCCTCCCTTCGCCTCAATTAAGAGGCGTCGATCCGTAACCGGTCTTGCGACCGTGTCCGACAGGGCACCACACCCGAGCGGACGGACCGTGTTGTCAAGGCGTGCCAGCCGCGCTCCAGCCCCAGAGCGCCGCGGGTGCCTTAGGCAGTCCCACACACAGCGGGACCTTCACCACACAAGAGGTATCGACCCCTGCCGCAGGCCTGCGAGATGCGAAAAAGTCCATACTAGTGGACGAAGTTTCCCAGATAAGAAACAAGAAAACCGCTCCGCCGTGCAAGCCCTTGCATCACAATGAGGTATCTGCTCCGAGAACTCTGCTATGGGCTCCCCCGAGACTCCCCCCCTACAACCCAGCCACGCAACCGCCCCGCCCAAGGGCCGCGAGCCGCAGGCGCGCCTCGTCGTTCAGCTGGCTTTCGACTTTCTCATCACCCCGCCGGAGCGCTTTGACGCCGAAGCCACCAAGGCCATTGCCACGGTGGGTCGTTTCGTGGAAGCCGACCGGTCCTACGTCTTCATCCTCTCGCCTGACGGCAAGTTGATGAGCAACACCCACGAGTGGTGCAACGACGGGGTCGAGCCGATGATCTCGATCCTTCAGGACCTGCCGGCAGACACGTTCCCGTACCTGATGAATCGCCTGCGCACGGTGGCGATTGTCGACGTGCGGGTGAAGGACCTGCCGCCCGACGCACCCGCCGAGCGCGAGATTCTGACGGCTCAAGGCATCCAGTCGCTGGTTCTGGTCCGCGTGTTAGACCGTCAGGACCAGATGATCGGTTTTGTCGGTTTTGATGCCGTCCGGAATGAGCGCCCTTGGTCGGTCGACGACTACTACTTGCTTGAGGCGCTCGGCGCGATCTTAAGCTCGGCCATCGACCGCCAGCGCACGGGCCGGGAGCTGGCCCAAGCCGAAGAGGTCTACCGGGCCCTCACGGAGTCCTCGCCCGACGGCGTGTACCGAACCGCTGCTGACGGACAGGCGACCTTCGTCAACGCACGCTTGTGCGAGATCACCGGCCGCAAGCCAGAGCAGCTCTACGCGGACAATTGGAGCTCTTATGTGCACCCGATGGACCACAAGCGGGTGCAGCGCGAGTCACAGGAGGCCTTGCGTCGCGGTGGTGAGTTCAAGAGCGAATACCGCGTCGTGCGCGCCGATGGCAGCACGATTTGGGTGCTCGACCAGGCGCGGCCGATTGCACCCAATGGCTCGCCGGAACGCGGCTACATCGGCACGCTGACGGACATCTCGGCGATGAAGGCCGCTCAAGTCGAGTTGGCGCGCAGTGAGAGCCGCAACCGGGCGCTCGTCGAAGCTCTGCCCGACTTGATGTTGCGCATCGGGCGCGATGGCACCTACTACGATTGCTCGCGCATGGGGCGTTCGCTGCTGGTCGCGGATCCGGCCAGCTTCATCGGCAAGAAGGTGGCCGAGATGCACCCTCCCGCCACGGCAGAGTTCTGGATGACGAGCATCGCGGCCGCCCTCGATAGTGGGATGCTGCAGGTGTTCGAATATGAACTGCCCGTGGAAGGCCAGTTCCGCGATTTCGAGGCGCGTATCGTGCGCTCGGGCGCCGACGAAGTGACGGCGATCATCCGCGACATCACCGAGAAATCGCAGCTGTTGCGCGAGATCCGCGCGAACGAAGCCGAGTTGCGTGCTGTGCACTCAGCGATTCCGGACCTCATGTTCGTACTCGATCGTCGCGGGACCATCGTCGCCTACAACGCGCACCGCCGCGAAGAGCTGTATGTACCTCCCGAGCTGGTGAGCGGGTCGAACATCTTGGCCATCATGCCGGCCGAGCTGGGTGCGCGCATCCTGAATGCCATCCAGCAGTCAGTTGCCACCAACGCGATTTCGACACTGGAGTACGAACTGCCGTTCCCTGCAGGCACACAGCACTTCGAAGCGCGCCTCGCACCGATGAACGAGGACTGTGTGGTGGCGGTCGTGCGCAGCATCACGGAGCGCAAGCTGTTCGAAGCCGAGCTGTTGCTGCAACGCACGCAGCTGCGGCGCTTGGCCTCCGAACTGACCGTGTCGGAGGAACGGCACCGCCGCGAGCTGGCCCTGCAGTTGCACGACAGCATCGGGCAAGAGCTCGCGATCGCGCGCTTGCGCTTGCAGCGCGGGGCCGAGACGCAAGGGACGCCGGAAGCGCTCGAGCACTACGGTGCCGCGAGTCGCTTGCTGGAGACCTCGATCAAGCAAGTGCAGGCCTTGACCTTTGAGATGTCGCCGCCGGCGTTGCACGAACTGGGCTTGCCGCATGCTCTGCGTTCGTACTCGCGCCACATGCAAAAGACGCATGGCATTGAGATCGAGTACGAGGAGTCTGGCGAGCAAGCCAAGCTAACGGGCGACCAGAAGATCCTGATGTTCCGCTGTGCGCGCGAACTGATGGCGAACGTGGTCAAACATGCGGAAGCCACGCACATTCTGGTCTCTCTGGCCTATGAGCCTGGCGAAGTCGCCGTGCGCGTGGAGGACGATGGGAAGGGCTTTGACCCCCACCAATACCTGACCCAGTCGCCAATCGACGAACTGCACTTCGGCCTGTTCAGCATCCGTGAACGCGTCGCTGCGTACGGCGGACGGTTGGAGATCAAGAGCGGAGAAGGTACGGTGGTGACTGTGAGTATCCCCTTAGGTGCCGGATCTAGTACCGACAACGACAGCAAGAGGACGAACCCATCATGAAGGTGATTCTGGCCGACGACCACATGATCGTTCGCGAGGGCCTGCGACTCGCCATCGAATCCTCGGGCAATCACTCGGTGATTGGTGAGGCCGACAACGGCCGGCGGGCAGTCGAGCTTGCGGATGAGCTGCAAGCCGATCTCGTGGTCATGGACATCGCCATGCCCGAGATGAACGGCATTGAAGCAGCACGCAAGTTGTTGTCGATGCCGCACAACCATGCCAAGGTGCTGTTCTTGTCCATGCATTCGGACAGCGAGTTTGTGCTGGAGGCGTTCCGCACAGGTGCTGCCGGCTATGTGACCAAGGCCTCGGCGATGCGCGAGCTTGTTGCTGCGATCGATGCGATCGCGTCGGGACGCACCTACATCTCGCCCAGCATTGCGGATGTGGTGCTCACGCCGATCGTGCGCCGCCCGGCAGTGGATGTGGCGGCAGAAACGAGCAAGCCGCAGCTGACTCCGCGCGAGAGCGAGATCCTCAAGTTGCTGGCCGAAGGCTTGTCCGCCAAAGAATGCGCGGTGCGCTTGGGCATCAGCAACAAAACCGTGCACGCCTTCCGTGGGCAACTCATGGACAAGCTCAACCTGCGCTCGATCCCCGAGCTGACGAAGTAC
>JBILXQ010000040.1:0-11988 GCA_044378375.1 Planctomycetota bacterium | reverse complement strand
CGGATCGTGCGGATCACCGCCCACAGGCCTTCTAGTGTTTGTTCTGCAGTGCTTGTGCCGTGGCCCAAGTTGTTGGTGCCGATCAACAGCACGACGCTGCGCGGCTGCAAGCGCGTTAGGGGTGCTTGCTGTAAGCGCCACAACACATGCTCGGTGCGGTCGCCGCTCACACCAAGGTTAAGCGCACCCCAGGGCGCGATGTGTGTGTCCCAAGCAGTCTTACCTGCGCCTTCAAAGCCCTGAGTGATCGAGTCACCCAAGAACACCACGGTGCTGGGCGCGGCCTCCTTGGCGCGCGTCAACACTTCGCTTTGACGCGCCAAGATGCCTTGATCTGTGCGGGCCACCGGTGTGGTGGCGGGATTCGTCGCAGTGGCGGGTTTTTTCTCAGTGGCTGGTTGTTGGGGCATCGTGGGTTGCGTGAGCCACGTCGTGAGCACGAGCAGGCCCACACAAGGGACACAGAGGAGCGGGGAGGTCATGGCGTGAGCTTACCCAAGTTCCAGCTTTCCAAGCGCCGGCGAATGAGATCGCGCGCTTCGCGGAAGCGCTGCAGCGCTTGCTCCGGTGGCAGCACGGAACTGCTGACTGGATCGGCGATCGGCCAGTGCAGACGATGGGCGCGCCCTAGCCAAGTCGGACAGACTTCCTCGGCGCACAGGGTGATGACCACATCCACAGTAGCGGGATCAATGTCCGCAACCGCTTTGGAATGGTGCGTGCGCAGGTCTACATCCAGTTCGGCCATGGCTGCGATGGCGAGTGGATTCACCTGCGAGGGACGACTGCCAGCACTTTGGACCTGTGCGCGAGCGCCATACACCAAACGGGCGAGTCCTTCGGCCATTTGACTGCGAGCTGAGTTCGCTACGCAAAGAAACAACAGGCGACAGGGTGCAGTAGGGATCTCGTTCATGATGTCCAGCGTTGTCTGGCTGCGAGAGCGATGCGGACCAACACCAACAGCACGGGCACTTCGACCAGCGGCCCCACAACCGCGGCGAACGCCTGGCCACTCGTGATGCCAAAGCTGGCAATCGCTACGGCAATGGCGAGCTCAAAGTTGTTGGAAGCTGCCGTGAGAGACAGCGTGGCTGACTGTGCATAGCTGGCGCCGGAGGCCTTGGCGCTCCACATGGAGATGGCGTACATCAGGCCAAAGTACAGGCACAGCGGTGCGGCAATGCGCAGCACATCAACAGGCGCGCTCACGATGCGGTCGCCTTGTAAGGCAAACATGACAACAATGGTCAGCAGCAGCGCCACCAACGTGAGCGGCGAAATGCGTGGTGTGAAGCGCGTTTCATACCATTCGCGACCTTTGAGCCGGACCAGCACATAGCGCGAGAGGAACCCGGCTAGAAAGGGGATACCCAAGTACACCGCGGTCGTGCCGGCGATGTCGCCCATGCTGATGTCGATGGAGGCGCTTGGCAGCCCCAACTGCAGCGGCAACCACTCCACATACAGCCAAGCCAAGGGCGCAAAGCACACGATTTGGAACAGCGAGTTGGCGGCCACCAAGCCTGCACAGGCCTCGCGATCGCCGCTCGCCAGTTCATTCCACACCAGCACCATCGCGATGCAGCGCGCCAAGCCCACGATGATCAAGCCGACCATGTAATCGGGGTGATCGGGCAGGAACACGACTGCCAGTCCAAACATCAAAGCCGGCCCCAGCACCCAGTTTTGGAGCGCGGACAGCAATACCAGTCGAGGTTGGCGCAGCAGTTGCCCCAACTGTTCGTAGCGCACCTTGGCCAGTGGTGGATACATCATCACGATCAAGCCCACGGCAATCGGCACGATCGTGTCTCCCACGCTCATGCGACCGAGCACCATGGGGACTTGGGGCACGAATCGCCCCAACAGGACCCCGAGAGCGATCGCACCACAAATCCAGGCCGTCAAGTAGCGGTCGAGGAACGAGAGCCGCTGCGACAGGTTGCTCATGACGTACGCTGTGTCAGTGCGGGGTGGTTGTCAAAAGCAGCTTACGGAACTCGACCGGCACGCCTTCGGCTTGCAAAGCGATCTGGCCACTCGAGGCCGTGCATTGCGTGCCGTGGTTGACCAAGGTGCCATTCACGCGCACTTCGATCTCGCGCTCGCGACACACAATCTGCATCGTGTTCCATTCGCCCACCGGCTTCTCGGAACCGTCGGTCAGGTTCTTGATGCGGCGCGCCTTGTCGCCATCGACGCCCCAGTTCTCGCGCGGGCCGCGACGCGTCTCCATCTCGGGCACCGTGATGTCTTCGCCGATGCACCAGAAATCGCCTGCATTGCCACTGTGCAGTTGGCACTCGATGGACTGTGGGAACATCCCGTACAAGCGCCGCGGAGTCGAGGCATGCACCAGCACACCGCAGTTGCCGGCCTCGCCGGCAAAGCGATACTCGACCTCGAGCGTGTAGTTGGAGTAACTCTGGTCCGTGATCAAATGCCCGCCGGGAGTTCCGTGGCTGACGAGCAACCCGTCGCGCACCCCAAAGGACGGTGCCACCGCCGCATTGCCGTCGGCCTCGGGCACATCGCTATGCCAGCCGTCCAAGTTGCGGCCATTGAAGAGCGAGATCGGGCCCGGTTGCGTGGTGCTGCAGCCGGTGACAAGTAGACCTAACACGAGGGGGGCATGTAGCAGGTGCTTCATGCTCCCCAAGGTACGCAATCCTGCGCGTCAGCTGCAGGCTATCAGCAGCAGGACTTCTTGGTCGTGGCCGTCGGTGCGCAGCAAGCTTTGGAGTCCGTGCAGCAAGTGTTCGCACCCACGAGCTGGTACAGCGGACAGTAGCCCACCAAACCCGTTAGGAGCGGCACCAAGCCCAGCAATCCCCACAGGCTTTGCGGTCCGACGACCGTCAGCGACAAAACTGCGAGACCAAACACGACGCGCAGCGTGCGATCCAGTGTTCCAGTGTTCTTGTGCATACACCTGACTATGGGCGCGGGGGCAAAGCCCCTCTATACGCACTTGTGCGGCAAGGGCTGAAAGCCCAAAAAAGCAGTGCGGCCGCGAAAGCAGTGAGGCCGCGTCGCGCGCGGCCTCACCTAGATGGCTCCCCGAGTAGGGCTCGAACCTACAACCCTGCGATTAACAGTCGCATGCTCTACCATTGAGCTATCGGGGATCGTTGGGGCGGACAAGAGTACCCTCGCGGGGCCGCATGTCAAGCCACAGGCAGAGCTTCGGCTGCACTCTGGCCGAGGCTTGAGTCAATCTCCGGCCGGCCCGGGCCATGCCGGAGGCCTGCGGAAGGATGATGCATCCGTGTCGAACCACCATGGCCCCGTCGGAATCCGGTCTAGGGCGAAGCTGGCGCAAAAATCGCGCGGG
Organism: Planctomycetota bacterium; assembly: GCA_044378375.1. Lineage (GTDB taxonomy): Bacteria > Planctomycetota > UBA1135 > UBA1135 > SXXH01. The sequence continues at coordinate 8,651 of JBILXQ010000040.1, read as the reverse complement.
TTGCCTTCATCGGCCGCGGGCATCCCGCTGATGCGCGCCACCGCGCCCACCACTTGGGTGGGACGCACGCCTCGGGCTCGCAGCTCAGCCAAGGTCAGCCCCGCGCTGCGTTTGGCGAGCCGCGTGCCGTGCACATCCACGATCAAAGGTACATGTGCGTAGCGCGGGGTGCTGTACCCGAGCAAGCGCTGCAGCACGATCTGACGGGCCGTCACATCCAGCAAGTCGCCACCGCGCACGACCTCTTCCACTCCATCGCGCGCATCGTCGACGACCACCGCCAGTTGGTAGCTCGGTTCTCCTCCGCGCGTCAGCAGGGGGAAGTCCCCACTGGTTTGCTGGACATTCACGCAGCGCGCGCCGTGGAGTTGGTCCACGAACTGCAGCTCGCCCTCCGGCACCTGCACGCGTAGAGCCGGTTCCCGTCCGCTGGCCAGGCGCGCACTGTCAAGATCTTTGTACAGCCCGCGGCAGGTGCCGGGATAGCGCGGGCCTTCTTCGCCATGCGGGGCACTTTGCGCCGCGGCGATCTCTTTGCGCGTGCAGGTGCACGCATACGCCAAGCCCCGCGTGGCGAGCTTCAGAGCTTGGTCGCGCATAGGTTCCAAGCCACTGCTCTGCAGTCGCCATTGACCATCCCAATCGAGCCCCAGCCACTCGAGGTCCTCGAGCACGCCATCGATGTGCTCTTGGTTGCAGCGTCCAGCATCCAAGTCCTCGATGCGCAGTGTCAGCTTTGCTTGACAGGAGCGTGCGCGCCACCACGCCACCAGAAAAGTGCGCGCGTGGCCGATGTGGAGTCGCCCGCTGGGCGAGGGCGCGAGACGCCCTGCAGCAGCTGTGCTCTTGGAGTTCACCAGGCTTGCACCTCGCGGCGCGTGCGGTGCAACAACCACAAGAAGGCCGGGCCACCGACCAAGGCCATCAACACACCCGGCGGCAGAGAACCACCCCAGCCCGCAGCACGCGTCAGCACATCGCACCACACCAAGAACGCGGCACCATAGAGGGCTGAGGCGAACGCGAGCGGTCCGTGCGCACGACCAAAGGCCTGACGGGCCAGATGGGGGATCAGTAACCCCACGAAGGGGATCTGTCCGCACACGGCTGTGGAGGTGGCCACGGCAGCCGCGGCCGCCAACAACGCCAAGCGCGACACGCGTGCATCATCCACACCGAGCGCGCGTGCGTCTTGGGCTCCTCCGCGCAACAAGTCGAGCTCGCGTGCCACAAAGGGCGTGATGGCCAAGGCCACGCACAAGCCGCCCCACACCAGGGCCGCATGCACTGCACCGCGATCATCAAAGCTGCCAAAGCTCCACACCAAGATGCTGCGTGACACTTCCCAGTCCGGCAGCGCCATGGCTTGCAGGAACTGTTGCGCACCCGCACACACAATGTTGAGTGCGATGCCCAACAAGAGCGTGGTCGGAATCGAGGGCCTGCGTCCCGCGAGGCCCAACTTCCACACGATGGCAGCCACAAGCAGCGCGCCGCAGAACGCTGCTACGGGCACAGCGAACAAGGTCAGCTCGAGGTCTGCGCCCAACAGATCGAGCTTCTGCGCACCACCACCCAGCAACACCAGAGCCAAGACGGACATGAGCGCAGCTCCCGAAGTGAGCCCCAACACACTGGGGCCAGCGAGAGGATTGCGGAACATGCCTTGGACCAGCACACCTGCAACGGCGAGCGAGGCGCCCACACCTGCGACGACCAAGCCACGCCACAAGCGCAAGTGCACCACCGTGGTGAGTGCTTCGCTTTCTCCGCCGGTCAGCGCGGCCCACACTTGTGCAGGTGTGGCGGAGAGTTCGCCCAACAGCAACTCGCACACGATCCCCACCAGCACCAGCACCACTGCTACTGCGAGCCATGCAGTGCCCAAACGTTTGGGGCGTGCGGTTGACAGGGGAGCATCCATGTAGAGTGCAGGATGGTAGCGTCAGGCACCTCGCATGGAACCTTTCCTAGATGTAGCTACTGCGCGTGCGCTCGATCGTCGTGCCCTAAACGAGCTGGGTCTACCGAGCTTGGTGCTGATGGAGTCTGCTGGTGCCGCCGCGGCTGAGGCGTTGTGCGCGTGGTGGGGGACAGGTGCGCAGACCACTCTGCCGCATGTGCTCGTGCTGTGCGGTGCAGGTCACAACGGAGGCGATGGTTTTGTCGTGGCCCGCAGGCTCGTCGATCGCGTGGCACATGTGACTCTGGTGTGTGTGCACGAGCAGGAGGCGCTGGTGCCCGATGCGCAAGTGATGCAGCGTGCAGCACTCGGTGTGGGTGTGGTCTTGGTGCGTACGCTGGACGAGCTGGATCGCTTGGTGCAAAGGGAACCGCGCGCTACGCCCTATGTGGTTGTGGATGCTGTCTTGGGTACTGGAGCACGCTCACCCGTTGCGGGGATCGCGGCCGCGTTGCTGCAGTGGATGGCGCGGCACGCCGAGCGCATGCCCGTCGTCTCCTTAGACCTGCCGTCTGGCCTGGACGGAGATACAGGCGCCGCCGACCCGTTGACCCCCGTCGCGGCACTCACGGTGACCTTTGGACTGGCCAAGCGTGGGCTTCAATGCGGGCAGGGGCCCCGGGTGTGCGGTAGAGTCGTCGTGGCAGACTTGGGATTGCCGCGCAGCTTCAGATTGCGGCCTTCGTAGCCGCCAAAGGGCCGGAAATCTCTTCCCTCAGAGGCTTTACGCACGCTTGATGGGTGCTTTGGCTGGAAAAAAGCGCACTAAAATACCGTTTACCCCCCTGATTCTGCAAGAGGGACCCTCCCCGACTGATTACGGGAGTGGTACAGTTCGAATGTCCTGAGGTGTCGTGAGTCGCAGACCGGCCGGTCGCGCGATAAACGGTTCAGGGCCCGAATCCACACCCGGTACTCCTACTCGCAACGAGTTTGCAAGTCGGTGGAACGGCAGGGCTCGGAGTCACTCCCTAGATCTAGGCAACTCTCCACAGTCCGACTCAAAAGGAGTCAAAAACATGCTTCGCAACTCGCTCATGACTGCCGGCATCCTGCTCGTTGGCGCCTCCGCCTTCGCTCAGCAGAACGCTGCCAACCGTGTCCAACCGGTCACGGGTCCGATCCGTAACGCTGGTGTGTACCACCTGAACACGGGTACTTGGACGCGTCACGCAACTCAGGCCAACCTGGGTGCGGACATCATCTACAACAACACCTGCAACTCGGTCTACTACAGCGGCTTCAGCGGCGATACCTTCGGTGACGAAGGCCGTCTGCCCAGCCCGAGTGGCCCGAACAACTTGAACAACAAGCCCGGCTGCACCGCGTCGTACCTGATCGACGGCGTGCAAATCGGCTACTGCACCGACCAAACGACGGGTAACTACACCCTGTCGTTCTTCGAGTCGAAGGCTGGCTGCTCGACCTCCATCGGCATCACCCCGACCGCGACCTATACCCTGGCTCTCGGCACGCAATTGCCGGCCGCCGCGGTGGTGGGCACGGCGAACTGCTGGGTCGTCACGATCGACGCCGCTGGCGGTATCGCGAACTTCACCATGCAAGCTGACGGCGACGGCACCTTCGGTGGCGGCGTCGACACCTTCATGTGGACGATGAGCTCGACGGCCGCTGGCTCCAACACGGGCCCGCTGATCGCCGGCGACCCGAACTTGTGCCTCGGCTACGACGGCACCAAGTGGGACCCGACCGTCAACTACCTCGAAGACGGCACGGGCATGGGCACCCAGAACAGCTTCTACACCGAAGGTGGCCCGACGGCCGCCGGCTGCTACTGGTTCGGCACCGCCATCCCGATGGCCTCCTTCTGGCTCGAGCTGAACGCCAACGCGTGCGTTCCGACCGAACCGGGCGTGTCCTTCTGCTCGGGTGACGGCACGGCCACGGCCTGCCCCTGCGGCAACGTGGGTGGCGCTGGTCGCGGTTGCGCCAGCTCGATCGATCCGACGGGTGCTCGTCTGGGCGCAGCTGGCACCGCCAGCCTCGCGGCCGACACCGTCGTTCTGACGGCCGGTGGCATGCCGAACTCGAACGCTCTGTACTTCCAGGGCACCCTGCGCTTGAACACGGGCCTCGGCACCGTGTTCGGTGACGGTCTGCGCTGCGCGGGTGGCACGATCACCCGTCTCGGCACCAAGACGAACGTGGCTGGCACGTCGAGCTACCCGGTGGGTGCTGACCTCGCCGTGTCGGTCCGCGGCGCGATCACCGCTCCGGGTACCCGCACCTACCAGACGTGGTACCGCAACGCGGCCGCGTTCTGCACGGCTTCGACGTTCAACCTGACGAACGGTTACGAGATCACCTGGGCGCCCTGATTTGATCAGGCGTGCGAGGCGGGTGGGCTCAGGCGCGACTTGAGCTACCTGCTGAGCAGCTAGGACTCACGCTGCGGCCCGTAGTGCTTTGCGCACTGCGGGCCGCAGTTTTTTTGGACAGGGTGATACTGGCCCCGCTGAGTGTGCACGCTGTGGACGCTTGCAACGCGCTTGTGCGCCTGGGAAAGGGGTTCTGCGCCTTAGCGCGCAGGCTGTCGACGCAGATGCCTGTCTGTGGTCTATCCAGCTAGCCGCAGCCCAGTCCGAGGCCTGGTAGGCCCCAATTCGATGCGTGCATGCCCTGCGCGCCTTCCACTCAGACGTACGGCCCGCATAGCTGTTTGGCCTGTCTACCCTGCGCAGATCGTGCACATCCAGCGGAGCCAGTATCGATGTTAGCGCACGAAACGCGTCAGCACTCCCGAACGCTCATCGTCCACTCCCTCCACCAATCGCCGCGCCTCCGCGCTCGCCTCCGCACCCCGCCCCAACGCGACCAACGCCTCCAGCCTTTGCTCATGCACACGCCAATACCACCCATCCCCATCGGGCGCCACCAACAGCTTGCAAGCCGCCTCCGCCGCCCGGAGCCGCACCATCTGCTCATTGCGCAGCCTGGCCAGTTCCACTAACGCGTAAAGGCAATTGAACGCTTGTTGCGGTTCCCGTGCCGAGCGGGCACCGCTCTCGAGGGCGCGTGCGGCCTCGCTGGCGAGGTCTACGGCTGGGCTCGGCAGCGCAACATTGGGCAGAGACAGGTGAGACACGATGACGCGCCCGAGGTCGTAGCACGCATCACTGGAGAGCGGATCGGCGGCGACGGCGGCGCGTGCGGCGCTGAGTGCAGCGCCTAGGTCGGCGCGTGCGAGTGCGATGGCAACCAACGTGCGTTGGGCATCGAGAGCACGCGGCGCGAGCTCGGTCGCGCGCAGGGCTGCGGTGTGGGCTTCGTCCAAGCGCCCAAGCCGTTGCAGCGCAAGCGCGCGGTCTTTGTGCACGACCCACACTTCCGCATTGCGCCGCGCTGCTTCGTCAAAGCGTGCGAGCGCCAGGCCATCGTTGCCCGCGCGCACATGAGCGACACCTTCTTGCCAAGGGCCGAGCGCAAGGCTCGTGTCGACTCTGTTCGGTGTGGCCAAAGACCAAGTCGCGAGTGTTGTCACGCACAGCAACGCCAGCAATGCAGGCTGCGCACGGCGGGCACGCAACGCGTCCACGATATAGAGCATGCCCGCGGCACTGGCGATGCACAGCGGCGGCAGGAGCGGCGTGCGGAAGCGCGCGCACACGAAGAACAGCACGATGGTCCCGGCGTACGTCAGCACAAACAGCGTCAGTCCGAGGTGTTCCGGCTCGCGGCGCAGCACCCACAAGCCGAGCAAGCCGAACGCGAACAGCACCCACCAACGCACGGGCAGATAGTTCAGGATCGGCGTGTAGGTCGCGAGGAAGTAGGCATCTTCCTGGTTGTTCCCTAGCTCATGGTTCAACACCAGCAAGCGCAACTTCCACCACAGCAACGCTGCTGCTGCTTGCGGCTCGCTGCGCCACCACGACCAGACACGTTGGCTGTAGTGCTTGGAGACTTCGGTGGCGGAAAGCTTGCGTCCTTCGGCTGCTTCGGCTTGCGCAATGGAATCGAAGTACCCACCCCACCAATCAGGACGAGTGCCCGGCACGATGGCTGTGCTGCCATCCGAGGCCGGGTTGTTGCCGATCCACAAGTTCACGCCACCTTGCGTAGCGATCAAGGCAAACTCGCCTTCGCTGGCGTTGATCCATGCCACGGGTGCGATGGGGATCAGCACGCCCAACGCATAGAGCGCAGCGCTGCGCATGCGTGTCCCGGCTGCATGCCATACAAGCCACAGCCCACACACGACTGCTACGGCCAAGAAATTGGGCCGCACGATGGCAGCTGCGCCGATAGCGCCACCTGCAACCAAGTAGTGCCATGCGATCTGCGTGCGGTGTGCGCGCAACAAGCACCACAAGGCCAGCGTGCCAAAGAAGCACTCGAGCACTGGCAGCAGCAGTTCGGTTTCAAAGTAGGCCAACAGCGGTGTCAACGCACACAGCAGGGTGGCGAGCAATGCCGTGCGAGTGCTCGCCAGTTGCCGCGCTGCAAGGAACACGAAGGCGCAGGTCGCAGTGCCCAGTGCGGCTTGCACTAAGCGCGGCCACACCAAGTCGTCGCCGGCCAACTGCATCACACCGGCAAGGAACAGCGGATAGAGGGGCGCGCGAAAGAACGGACCATCGAGGTACTCCGTTCCGTTCGCCAGCGCGCGCGCCCACTCCACATGGAAGAGCGCGTCCATCTGGGGCGCATAGAAATCAGGGTTGAGCGCGCGCGCCTGCATCGTGGCCACGACGCGCACCACGAGTGCCAGCAGCAGGGCTCCGGCCAACCACCAGCGCTCCCTGTGTGTCATGCGGGGTGTGTCATGCGGGATGTGTCATGCATACTTGACGAGCGTGCTCAGCGTGGGGCTTCCACGTAGCCTACGCCGTCCAAGCGCTGTTTGGTCGAGGCATCCATGCGAGGGGTCGGTCCTTGCTTGGCAGGCAGCAGTTCCTGCTCTGCTTCCCAAGCGGCGAGCGTAACCAAGGCTCCTTGCAGGCGCGCTTCATTGCGTACAGGCTGCGCTTCCCACGCATCGATGGGGCGTTCGTACAGCAGCGGTGCTTGCGGTGACGCGCGGCGATGCACCGCGTAGCTTTCACTGCGCAAAGAGGTGGTTGCGGGGCCCCAGAAACGACCAAATGCAGTGTGATGCTGCGTTTTGCTGGGCAGAGGTGCAGTGTCCAAGCGCTGTCCATCGCGCGCTCTTTTTTCGTTCAAGCCAGCGCGCGCCAAGAGAGTGCGCGCGACATCCACATGTCCGACCAGCGCCGTCTCGCGTCGCGGGCTCAGATCCGGTGCACGCAGGAACAGCGGCACGCGCAGTACCTCCGGATGATGCGTGTGCCCGTGCTCCCAATCGCCATGTTCGCCAAATTCTTCGCCGTGATCCGAGGTGACGACCAGCGTGCAGGTGGCGCGCACCTGCTCGGGCAAGCCACGCCAGAAAGCTCCGATTGCGTCGTCTACATACGCTACTTCCGCATCGTAGAGCCGCTCCATGCGACCTAACAGATCAGCATCGAGCGTCGCGCCTTGGAACCGGCGCGCTACCACTTGCTCGCGCGAGCCCATGGGTTGCGTGCGCTCCGCTGCGTCGCGCGGATCCGCAAAGCGCGCGCGCCACGGCTGCGGTGGTTCGTACTCGGCGTGCACATCAAAGTAGTGCAGCACCAAGAAGAACGGCTGGTCACCGCAGCCTTCTACAAAGCGCAGTGCGTCCTGCGTAGTGCGTGTGGCTGTGCGCGGCGTGTGATTGTCGCGGCTGCCTAGTGCGTCCACATGCTCGAAGCCGCGCGTCAACCCGAAGCTCGGTCCGAGGAAGTCCACATTCGCAATCAGTCCGGTACGCCAACCTTGCGCGCGGAACTGTTCGGCAATGAGCGGCGTGTCCTCGCGTACCGCGCGGAAACCGCTGCTCACATCGCCCCCGGCGCCGTGGCGTTGGGGCAAGACCCCCGACAAGAGCGATGCGGTGGAGGGCAGAGTCCATGGAGCGTGCGCCCAAGCGTCGTCGCACACCAGCGCTTCGCTGGCCAGGGCATCGAGCTGCGGTGTCAGGCCGCGCGTGTTGCCGTAGATCCCCAGCTTGTCGCGTCGGAGCGTGTCGATGACAATGACGATCACACTCTTTTGGTCGCGCACCTTGGGCGTGCAGCCGCTGGCAAGGGCGAACGACAGCAGTCCACAGGCCAACAGTCCACAGGCCAGCAGCAAGCCCAAGCGGTAGCTCCGCTGCATGTAGGTCAGAAGTCCGCTCGCCACGATCAGGGTTCTACGCGACGAGCGTGCTTCGTGCGAGAGGCTAGTCGTGAGGACTCGGGTCTGGCATGCTTCTAGAATGGATCTGCGCCGGATCGTGCCGCTGTTCCTTGGCTGCGCGGCCTTCGTGAGCTGCGAGCAAGTCGAAGTTGTGGAGATGCGCTACCCCTCAGACGCGCTCTACAAGCAACACGCCTTCGCCGGCCGCTCGCTGCACGGAGTCGCCCGCGTCCAGTACCCCGACGGGGTGGTCGAATCGGAAGGCCAATGGGAGCATGGCGTGCGCGTGGGGCTCTGGACCTGGCGGCACCCCAGCGGAGCCTTGTTGATGCAAGGCGCGTTTGCGCGCGGGCTGCGTCAAGGGGTTTGGACACGCTGGCGTGAGGATGGGACGTTGCTGGAGAGCGGGCCGTGGGTGGAGGGGGGGCGGCACGGTCGCTTTGAGGTGGGGGGGGGTGATGGG
>JBILXQ010000374.1:0-3338 GCA_044378375.1 Planctomycetota bacterium | reverse complement strand
GAAGATGCGTTCCTTGGCGCGCGCGCGCTCCTCGTCCCGACGACCGCCACCGATGCAGGCATCGAACTGGTGCTCTTCGATGGCGTCAAGCAAAGTTGTCGTCTGCAAGCGGTTGCGCGAGGCGCGCGGTCCCTTTTCCTCGACCACGCGTCCGGTACGGATCGACTCCTCTACGCTGGCGACGACGAGGCGCTCGCCCATCTCCTTGACACGGCGATCGCGGTACTCGATCGCCTCGGGAAAGTTGTGGCCCGTGTCCACGTGCACGATCGGGAAGGGCAGTCGCGCCGGACGGAAGGCCTTCTCGGCCAGGCGCAGCAGGACGATGGAGTCCTTGCCGCCGGAGAAGAGCAGTGCAGGGCGTTCGCGCTCGGCGGCCATCTCACGCAGGATGTGGATGGCCTCGTGTTCTAGAGCGCTCAGGTGATCGAGCTGGTAGCTGGGCATGGGCGGCCCTAAGTCTAGCCTCTCAGATACGGACCGGCACCTCGAACTCGGCGCGCCACGGTGTGTGCAGCTTGGCGTTGGCTTGTGCGTGGTTGCGGAATTGGCCAGCCGTCTCGTTCCACTCCAGCGTCTCGTGCGGCACTTGCAGCGCAATGTTGCCCAAGAGCGCCGTCTGCGTCAGGTGGGCCGCGTAGGCGAAGTCGCCGTTCGGCTCGCCGCGATCCAAGCAGGCGTTCACATAGATGGACCAATGGTCCATCAGCTTGAACTGCGGCAGTTGCTCGACCACACGCGCGTGCTTGTCAGCCGGATAGCAGGTCGGCTCGCTGTACGGATCAGCCAGCAGCACGCCTTCCGTGCCGAGGAACAGGCACCCGTTCTTCGTGATGTCCGTGGCTCCGAACTCGGCCAGGATGTCCGCCGGCACTTGCTTGCCGCCATCGTGCCAGTACAGCTGCAACGGGCCGCGCGTGGTGTGCGGTGTGGCTGCGAACTCGTACTCGACCCGCGACCACAACGGATAGGTCTCGTCGTTGGGTGTCGGGCCATCGGAGCGCAAGCGCAGCGGCGCGCCTAGTTCCAAGAACCACAGCGCCGGATCCATCAAGTGACAGGCCATGTCACCTTGCGCGCCCGTGCCAAAGTCGCGCCAACCGCGCCACGCGAAGGGATGGTACTGGCCCGTCTTGAAGGGCCGCGTGGGGGACACACCCAACCACCCGTCCCAATCCAGCGTAGCGGGCACGGGATCGGAACCCTCGGGTCGGCCCACACCTTGCGGCCACCAACCAGCCGGGCGGTCGGACCACACATGGACCTCGTAGACCTGGCCCAAGAAGCCCGTTTGGAACGCGGCTTTCGCGCGCTGGTACGGCAGGTTCGAGCGATTCTGGATGCCCATCTGCGTGACCACGCCCGCGGCCTCGGCGGCAGCGGCGACGGCCCGCGCTTCCTTGACTGTGCGCGTCAAAGGTTTTTGACCGTAGCAATGCAGGCCGCGCGCCAACGCCGCCAGCAAAATGGGCGCGTGCATGTGGTCCGGTGTGGTGACATGCACCGAGTCGATGTCATCGCTTTCACGCAGAAGCTGGCGCCAATCGCGATAAAGGCGAGCCTTGGGATGCTTCTTGGCGGCCTCTTGCAGGAAGCCCTCGTCCACATCGCACAGCGCGACGATGTCCACATCGGGATGCTTGGCGATTTGCGCCAGATCACTGGCGCCCATCCCGCCCACGCCGATGCCTGCGTGGCGCAAGCGGCCTTGCGTGCGCTTGCGCGGCGGTTGCGGGGCAACCGCCGGACTATGGCAGCCTACTGCGGCCAGTGCGGCCACAGCTGCGGATGCCTGCAGAAGGGAACGGCGAGTGAGGAGAGGGTCACGAGTCCACATGCAAGCAAGCTCCTGTCAAGCGGCCTTGACGGCCCAGCGTTGGGCTACCGCGCGTAGATCCACCGAGGGCGCAGATTCACCGGCGAAGAAGCCGCGTTCGAGCTCTGCGATCTCACGTTGCAAAGCGCTGAGATCCGAACCACTGAGTCCGCCATGGCGTTCGATGTCACGCAACAGCGCCAGCACCGAGAAAGCCGTGGCTTCTTGCGGCAAGGGGAAACGCGCGGGCGCGGCTTCGTTGCGCTGGGTGCGCCGCGTCCACATCCATGCGACTCCGCCAGCACCAAGCGCGAGTACCGCCAACCACATCATCCAAGCGCGGCCACGCTCCGCCACACCGCGGCGCAGTTCGATGGAGGCTTGAGTGGCGACCAGATCCGCATCGTCATAGCGGTAGAGCTGTGGATCGGCGACTTCGATCTTTGGTGTCGCGAAGGCAAAGGTGGTTGCTGCTTCAGCGCCGCCTTCCGATTCGAGTTGATACACCACACGCCGTTCACACTCGACGCCGCTACCGTCCTCAAGGAAGCGCGTGACTTGCGCACCCGAGTCCTCGCTCTTGACGAGCTTGAGACCCGGATGACCAAAGCTGACAAGCTCGCTCCAATCGCCCGGCAAGCCGGTGCCTACCGCCTTGATCTCCAAGGACAGCTTGCCGTCCTTCCACTGCTTCTCATCGAGAATCTGCGTCAGCGTGTTGGCCTTGAAGGGACGCGCATCGCCGCGCTCGGGCACGGCATCGATCGGCAGCATGGAGCTTTCGATCGGCAAGACCACATAGCCGCTGATGTCGAGGAAGTCGAGATCAAGCTTCAATGAGGGCACGCGATCCACTTGCGCACCGCGCGGTTTCAAGAGGATGTACGCGTACGGCGTGATGCGCCAACCCAGCTCTTCGTCGGGTGTGGATTGCGCCTTGGCATCGTTGAAGACCAGCGACACCACTTCAAAGTGCTCGGACAAAGCAGTGCGTGCCGCCTCATCGAACTTGTCGCGATAGTTCTCGGTGGGGCGTCCGTAGTTGAACGCGTACATCGAGTTGTTCTGGTTCTGCAGGTACTTGCCAAAGCCGCCCGACTCGCGCTCGATGTCGCGCGTATGGCGCAAGTCGACGCGCAAACCAAAAGCTCCGCCGTGGCCCACGCGCGAGCTGCCATCGATGCTGGTCTTCAGCTGGATCTCGGTGACCAGATCGCCGTAGTAGGCATTCAGCTGCAACAGATCGCGCACCAGCTTGCTCTCGCCGGTGATGGCAAGCCCTTCGCGTACATAGCGCAGCTTGACTGCGGGATTGACCGTGCCGACGCGGCTGGCAAGTGAGTTGGCGAAGTACTCGATATGGCGCTTGGCGCGTGGCTCACCCAAAGCCTCGATAGCAGCCTTGATCTTGCCGATCTCGGCGCTGGCGAGCTGCTTCTCGTGGTTCACCGCCCGCAAATCACTGGCACCTAGAGCAGCGTAGAACCAAGTGTCATAGACGGAGCCCGTCTCCTTGGATGGA
>JBILXQ010000373.1:0-3351 GCA_044378375.1 Planctomycetota bacterium | reverse complement strand
GTCCGTACCGCAACCAGGGCAGGTACGCGAGATCGAGTGGCGCACATCACCCTTGTCGCCCGCCACGACCAAGTCACCTTCACCGAGCTCCAAAGCCTGCTGCACGCTCTCGCGCAAACGCTCGGGCTTGTCGGCCTCGACGCGCAAGCGGTCGACCACCACCTCGATCGTGTGGCGCTTGTAGCGTTCCAAAGCCGGTGCGTCTTCGATGCGCACCAGCTCGCCATCGATGCGCGCGCGCACGTAGCCCTTCTTGCGCAAGGACTCCAACAACTCTTCGTGCGAGCCCTTGCGATCGCGCACCACCGGAGCCAACACCATCAGCTGCTGACTGGGGTGCTCGCGCAGAATCGCCTGCACGATCTCTTCCCGCGTGCGGGACTGCACCGGCAACTTGCAGGCCGGGCAATGCGCGCGTCCGGCACGCGCATACAGCACGCGCAAGTGGTCGACCACTTCCGTCAGCGTGCCTACTGTCGAGCGCGCGCCGCGTTGGATGGACTTCTGGTCGACCGCGATGGCGGGCGACAGCCCCTCGATCGAATCCACATCGGGCTTCTCCATGCCGCCCAAGAACTGGCGCGCATAGGCCGAGAGAGTCTCCAAGAAGCGCCGCTGCCCCTCGCGGTAGAGCGTGTCAAACGCCAAGGAACTCTTGCCCGAGCCTGAGACGCCAGTCACGGCGATGAGAGCCTCGCGCGGCAAGTCCACATCCACCCCCACCAAATTGTTCTGGCGAGCTTGGCGGATGCGGATCAAGCCTGCGGCGGCCGCGTCCTGTCGGGGTTGGGATGCCATTCGTGGGGGCAGGGACGGGGTATCCCTAGCCTCGACATCGTAACCCTCCTATGGCGCACTGCGGAAGCAGGACTCCGCCCCACTTTTGCCACTTCCTGCGTCTGCGTGCAGCGCTAGGATGCCCGGATGCTCCCGAACGCGCGCTTGTCTAGTGTAGTCGTCGCGGCTTTGCTGTCCGTGGCTTTTGTGCCCGCAGCCCAAGCCCAACAGGCTGTCAATGTGCTCTTGCCGGCCCCGCAGCACGAGGTGGTGCTCGATCCCGAGCGCGCCGTGCTCTACGCCTCCCTGCCCACGCGCAACACGATTGCGGTGGTCTCGATGCAGTCATGGACGCTGCTGAAAGAGCTGCCCGTGCCCGTCAATCCGCGTGGCTTGGATCTGTCGTTGGATGGCACGCGCTTGTACACCGCCCACTTCAACACGGGGCAAATCTCCGTCTTGGATCTGGCGACGGAGCTCTACACCACCATCAACGTCGCGGCGCAACTCGGTGACCAGCGCACGTGGGATGTGCTCGAGGTGCAACCCGGGCGCTTGTTGGTTACGGGCAACCCGAACTCCAACGGGTTCGCCTATGTGGTGCAGGTGCTCTTGAACCAAGGAGCCGCGCAATCGCGCGTGGCCTCGGGGCGCATCATTCGCGGCGGCCCGAATCTGGAGATGGCTCCCGGCGCCAACCATGTGTACATCAGCGAGCCGAGCTTCTCGCCGGATTCGGTCTATCGCTTGGATTTGACGCAGCCCACGGCTCCGATCGTTGCGGAAGACGATCATGGACTGGTGAGCGGTTCGCTCTACATGGCGGTGCAGCCCAATGACGAGCGTGTGTATCTAGGCTCGGGGCAAGCCTTGGCGAGCACGACACTCGATCAAGTGGCACTCATTCCAGGTGGCGGCGTGGCAGCGTTTGCCAGCGATGATCCCTTCCGCGTGTGGTACGCGCGTTTGAATGGGAACGCCATCCAACTCAAGGCGTATGCGGTCGCCACCGATGCGCTGTTGGAGACGGTCAATCTTGCAGGACCGGTGCCGACCACCTTGTCGGATGCGCTCATCCTGCCCCAAGGCTTGGGCTATGTGGTTGTCGGCGACAATCGCATCGTCGGCCTTGTGCAGCCAGCACCGTGCGCAGGTGTCGTCAGCCAAGCCTGCAGCGGTGCGCTGAACTCGCGCGGTCTGAGCGGCACACTGACGCTGGACGGCAGCACAAGCATCTCGGCCAATGGCATGAGCTTGCGCCTCAGCAACCTGCCGACGCGCGCCGTGCACCAAGTGATCTACGGTCAAGGGGCGGTGCAGTTGGCCTTCGGGGATGGCTACTTGTGCATCAGCCCCTACACGGCACCGTTGCGGCGTTTGGGAGCACCGGCCGTGGCGGATGAGAACGGACTGGCCACGCGCACTTTGAACTTCGCAGCGCAGCCGCTGCTCAGCAGCCCGATCACTTCGTTCTCTACTTGGCGCTTCCAAGCGATGTACCGCGACCCTGCGGCGATCGCGAGCGGAGGCTCGGGCTTCAACATGACCTCCGCTGTCGAGATCAGCTTCTGCCCGTGATCGGCTGCGTGCGCTACACGCGCACGCGCTCCAGCACGAGCGGATGCAGGTGCGGATTGGCCGCAATGATGTGCCCTGCGCGCAGCCAATCCGCAGCACCGAGAGCTGTGGTCACGAGGCCACCGGCCTCCTCGACCAACAGCCCGCCCGCGGCAATGTCGTGAGGCGCAAGATGCAACTCCCAGTAGGCATCAAAGCGTCCGGCTGCTGTCCACGCGAGATCTAGCGCGGCGCTACCGCAGCGCCGAATCCCGCGCACGTCCAAGACGAAGCGATTGAAGTTGCCCACGTTCGGGTTGGGCAGTTCTTGGCGACGGTAGGGAAAGCCGGTTGCGACCACGCTCTCGCCCAAGGTGCGCGTGGCACTGACTTGCAGGCGTTGTGTGCCACGATACGCGCCCGCGCCGCGCACAGCCGTCCATGTTTCCCCGAGTGAGGGTGCATGCACGACGGCGACTTGTGCCGCACCAGCATGCCAAAGGGCAATCGACACGCAGTACAGCGGCAGACCGTGGACATAGTTGACCGTGCCATCCAGAGGATCCACGATCCAGCGCGGACGATCGTCCAACGCATCGTGGGTCTGTTCCTCGGCCTCGATAGCGTGCTCGGGAAACGCTGAACGCAAGTGACCCACGATGCACTGCTCGCTGGCCACATCGGCCGCCGTCACGAGGTCACGCGCACTGCTTTTCGAGGTCGCTGTGACTCGCTCCACAGCCCCGCGTGTTTGCACAAGGCCTGCCCCGGCGGTGGTGGCTGCTTGCACAGCCACAGCCAGTGCACGTTGCAGGTCGAAAGTGGAGTGCATAGCGCAATAGACACGGGCGCGCCGTGCTCAGCCGCCTACGCGCGCCAGTTCGCGACAGATCTCATTCTGCATCGGCTTCCACACCGAGGTGTTGAGTCCGCCCTGCGCGGGGTACTGCACCAAGATCGAAAAGACCAGTGTGCGTCCGTTCTTGGTGTCAACTAATCCGGACAAGGCACTGGTGC
>JBILXQ010000372.1:0-3354 GCA_044378375.1 Planctomycetota bacterium | reverse complement strand
AGCGGTCAAGGCTGTCAAGCCTTCTTGTCCCACCGGATCGTCTTGGCTGCCCACTTGGAACCACAATTGGAAGGAGACCGTGGGATCGGCGGGCACAGCCAGCAACACCGGTGGCTGGGGCAGAGACGGCAACTGGGCGTCACCACCCAGTGCGGTCAGGCCTGTGGGCATGGTGGGCGCATGTGCACTCTCCATTGCGAAACGAGCTGCTTGTGCAGGTGCAGCAATCGAACGCGGGCGGGGGAGGTCCGTCACCGCGGGCAAGGCCGCATCCTTGGTGTGCACGGTCGCCACGGTGCAGCGTTCACGCCGCAGGTACTTGGCCACGCCTGCGGCGATGTCGTCCGGCTTCAAGAGCTTCAGTGTCGTGTACCACTGATCGATGCACGCGATGTTGCCGGTGTGCGCGACGAAGCGCGAGATCGCTTGGGACACAGCGTCCGGTGTGGTCAAGCCCGCCAAGAACGCATAGCGCAAGTTCGAGCGGACTGCATCCAGGCGCGCTTGCGTAGGCGCCGTGCTCGTCGCTCGCTCGATCTCTTTCCATAGCTCGTTCTCGACGGCACGCACATCCGCCGGGTTCTTGACCATGGCGTACACGGTCCACAAACCTGGATCGCGCGTGTTCTCGAACGATGCGGCCACGAATTCGCAGCGCTGCTCTTCGATCACCAGGCGCCGGTAGAGAGGTGAAGTCTCACCAAACCAGATGTCCGCAGCCACGCGGCCAGCCACGGCCAAGCTGTCCTGCGGCGCGAAGGCCGGACTCTTGAAGTTCAAGGTCACGATCGGCTGTGTCTGCCCGTCAAACGGTACATCGATGCGGCGCAGACCTTGTTGCTCGGGTTCAGCCGGCACCGACGGTGCTTGGTAGCCGCGCTTCCAGCCACCGTACTGGGCTCGAATGTGCTGCATCGTCTCGGCACGATCGAAATCGCCTGCGATGGTCAGGACCACATTCTCGGGACGGTAGAAACGCTGGAAGAAGGTCTTCGAGTAGGCGTACTGCTCGGGCATGCGCTCGATGTCGCGCACGAAGCCAATGGTGGTGTGCTTGTAGGTGTGGCGATCAAAGGCCTTCTCTTGCATGGCCTCGAACAGCACTTCGAAGGGGCTGCTGCGTCCTTTGCGATACTCGCCAAAGACTGCGCCAGCCTCGGTGCGGAAGGCCGGTTCGTCGTAGGCCAGGTTCTGGAAGCGGTCGGCCTCGATCTCGATCACTGTCGGGAGATCTTTACGCCCGACCGATAAGTGGTAGGCGGTGTAGTCATCGGTCGTGAAGGCATTCGCGTCCGCGCCCATGCCATGCACGATGCCGTCATAGACCTTGCCCGGGCGCTTCTCGGTCCCGCGGAACATCATGTGCTCAAAGAAGTGTGCGAAGCCTGTCACGCCTTCTTCCACTTCATCGCGTGACCCTGTGCGCACCACGGACCAGTACGACACCAAACCATCCGACGGCATGGGCATCATCAAGACGGTCAGGCCATTGTCGAGCGTCTCTTGGTGGACTTCGTAGGGGAACACGCGTTCGGTCTCCTTGCGGGCTTGGTGGTCATGCTCGCCGCCAGTCGTGGACAACAACTGGCAGGCAGGCAGGCTGGCGAGAAGGGCGAGGGTGATCAGGTGTTTCATAGGCGGTATCGCTGCACTCAGAATAGCGACTGCACCCGCTGTCTTTGCCGTTGCCTTAGGCGGGAAACCACCGACAATGAGCGCGAATGAAGGCCTCGACCGTTGCGCCACAGGCAGTTGCTCCGCGGCCGTGGGTGCTGGCGTTGGGCGGTGTGGTGCTGGGTGCGTACAGCGCCATGTGCGGCATCGGTGGCGGCGTGTTCGCCGTGCCTTGGTTGGTCTTCGGTTTTGGGTTGCCCATGCCTCAAGCTGTCGCCAGCTCGTTGGTGCTGGTGGCCGCCTCTACTTCCAGCGCTACAGCTTTCGAGGCCTTGCATCCCGAACGCGCGCTGCATGTGCCGACCATCGTGGCGTTGGTGCTGTCAGCTTTACTTGGCACCTATGTCGGCTATCGCTTGGCGCAACGCCTGCCCGTGCGACGCATGAAGCAGCTCTTCACGGTGCTGTTGCTCGCTACCGGCGTGTGGGTCTTGTTTGACGCCGTGCGTGCCACAGACGCAGCGGTGCCGCAGCTCAGCAACCTAGAGCACGATGCGTGGGCTTGGTGCGCGATTCTGGGCATCGGGTTTGTGTCCGGCGTGTTGGCACCCATGATGGGGATCGGCGGTGGCCTCGTTGCGGTGCCGGGCTTGGTCTACTTGGTGCCGGATTTGGGCTACTTGGGTGCACGCGCGGCCAGTTTGACGATGTCGACGGCTACAGCGTGGACCAGTGTGATCCTCTATCAACGCGATGGCACTCTTCAGGGCACGCGTGCTGTACCTCTGGCGCTAGGTGCTGCGGCAGGTGCGGCGCTTGGCATCCAATTGGTGCACGTGGACGGTGTGGCCACCATTGCGCGCGGCATGGTCTCGCTTGCCATGTTTGCGGCAGCCGCGCGTTTTCTTTGGGACCTGCGCGCTCAGCGTGCGTCGAGCGGATAGGGATCGGGCCCCACGCCCCAGTCGATCTCGGCTGTGGCGAGTGTGCGGCCTGCGCTGCGTACGATCGCGCGCATGGGAGTGTCGCTCGGCCACGGCGTGCGCACCATCCCCGCGGCATCGGTGACAAGCACTTCACCCGTAGGGATCGCAGGATCACGCAGCTGTCCTTCGGACGGGCGTCCTTGCAGTGGGAGTACTTCGATCTCCGCGCCTACCATGGGTGTGCCATCCTTACTCCGCACCAGCAGCGTGCGCCAAGGAAGCTCCTCCAACTCGATGCGAATCGAATCCGTCCCGGGCTTCATCGGGCCATACACGCCGCCGCGCAACGCACGCTCACCAAGGACAGGCTTCGGCGGCCACACGGTGATGTGGTACTCGCGGGCCACATCCAGTCCAGAGACGAGATAGGCACCCGTTCCATCTGTCTCACTATCGCCATGGGCCAACGCCGGATCACGCTCGAGCGGATCTACACTCACACCGGCACCATGCACTGGCTTGCCGTCCGGACCGACGACGAGCCCTTGCATCACAGCACCGGGCGTCTCTTCGAAGACAACTTGGGCGGTTTGGTCCGCTTGCAGCTCGACGCTGCGCATGAGCGGCGACTTGGAACCACGCGGCCACAACTGCACTTCGGTGGCGCCTGCTGCGAGGTTGTCAAAGTGCGCGCTGCCTTGTGCATCGAGCAGCAACGCATGCTGTGTTTCTTCCAAGCCCACGCATTCGGGTGGCGTGGCTTCGAGCACCACCACACGGGCTCCTGAGAGTGGCTTTCCACGCGCGTCGCGCG
>JBILXQ010000039.1:0-12078 GCA_044378375.1 Planctomycetota bacterium | reverse complement strand
GTCAAGACGGAGGGCATCAACGGCGCCATGGGCGCGTTGTTGAATGCACACGTGCATCCCGATGGTGTCACCACGGCTGTGACGGGTACAGAGGATTGGACGCGTGTGTCGGTGGTGGTGGAGACCTTCCCGGGCCAGCGACAGTTGTCCATCAACCTGCTGTTGGGTGGTTGGGGGCAAGCGAAGGGGCGTGCTTGGTGGGATGATGTCTCCCTGACCAAAGTCGACGACACTACAGCGGTAGGTGCGCTGACACTGGCACAAGCGCGCGCTTTGGATGTCGCGGTCAGCACACTGCTCGAACGCGAGCCCGAAGCGGCCGGTCAGTTGCTTGCGCATCTGTGGAGCGCGGATCCTGCTGTGCGCTTGCGCATTCTCGAGAGCTTTGCGCGCGATTGGCCGAAGGGTCGCGCGCTGCTGGCTGGAGGTGATCTGGTTGACAGCGCACAGATCGCTGCACTTGATGATGATTCTGCGGCTGCACTTGTGGTGTGGCTGGAACGCGCTGGTGCGGACAGCTCTTTGTCCACCGTCCGCGCGGACTTGGCGCAGCGCTATGCAGCTCGAGTGCTCCAAGCGCAAGCGACTGCGGAGCTGCGTGTGGCCGCTGCGCACCGCTTGCAAACGCTGGATCCAGAACTTGCCGCGCGCACGCTGGTGCCGTTGCTTGGCAGCAGCACAGACGAGAGCTTCCTCAGCGGCTTGAGCACGGCCTTGGAGCCCAATGCGGACGCTCAGGTGGCGGAGCTCTTGTCCGCCCAACTTGCTTCCGCACCCGATCGTGCTCGACGCCGGTGCATCGAGCTGCTCCTGCGTCGTGATGCTTGGCATGGCAACCTTTTAGCCGCTGTGGAGTCCGGTGCCTTGCCGCGCAGTGAACTGCGTGCCGATGATCGGCGACGCTTGTTGACGAACGCGGATGCAGCCCAACGTGCACGCGTCGAACGCGTGTTGGGGGCTTCGAATGCCGCGCGTGCCGAGGTTTACGCTCGAGTGCTGCCGGCCGCTGCCTTGCGAGGGGACGCGGTCCTTGGGCGCAGTCTGTACGACTCCACGTGCGCGGTCTGTCATCGCTTTGGCGGCCAAGGTGGCGAGGTCGGACCGGCACTCGATGGCATGGGCAAGCACCCGGCTGCAGAGCTCTTGGCCGAGATCGTCGACCCCAATCGGTCGGTGGAGGCGAACTATCGTCTCTGGTTGGTGGAGACCCTGGACGAGGTGCTTGTATCGGGTCGCATGATGGAGGAGACCGAGCGCTCGATCGAGCTGCTGGATGCCAATGGTGCACGTCACCGCATCGAGCGCAGCGACATCGCTGGGATGCGGCGCGCCGACACCTCGGTCATGCCGGAGGGCTTGATCGATGACTTGAGTCTCCAAGAGGTGGCGAACCTGTTGGCCTTCCTCGCTACTGACGGCAAGCGTTAGACTGCGCAGCCTCATGAGCTTCAGCGACCAAGAGATTCTCGAAACGGTGCGCATGATCGAGCTGGAGACGCTCGACATCCGCACCATCACGCTTGGCATCAGCCTCTGGGACTGTGCTGACTCCGATATCGATGCGTCGTGCGAGAAGATCTACGCCAAGATCGTGCACCACGGCAAAGATGTGGTCGCGGTGGGCAACTCCATCTCGTCGGACTATGGCATTCCGATCGTCAACAAGCGTATCGCCACCACGCCCATCAGCTTCGTCGCCGCAGCTAGCGGCGCGAAGGACCTCACGCCGTTCGCCAAGGCCATGGATGCTGCGGCCGAGCGCTGCGGAGTCGACTTCATTGGCGGGTTCACTTCCTATGTGCACAAGGGCTACACCAACACGGATCGTGCGCTCTTCGATTCGATTCCGAGCGCCCTAGCATCGACCAAGCGCGTGTGCTCGTCCGTGTCCTTGGCCTCAACGCGCGCCGGCATCAACATGGATGCAGTGAACCACTTTGCTCAGGTGGTGCTCGATACTGCGCATGCCACGGCAGATCAAGGCGGTCTAGGTGCGGCCAAGTTGGTGTGCTTCTGCAATGCCGTCGAGGACAACCCGTTCGTAGCCGGCGCACACATCGGCGTGGGCGAGGCCGAAACGGTGGTCAATGTCGGTGTTTCCGGCCCGGGCGTCGTGCGCAGCGCGTTGGCGCGTCTTGGTCCTGAGGCCGACTTGTTAGCCGTGGCCGAGACAGTCAAGCGCACCGCGTTCAAGATCACCCGCATGGGTGAGTTGGTCGGTCGCGAGGCCGCGCGTCGTTTGGGGACCAGCTTTGGCATCGTTGATGTGTCCTTGGCGCCCACACCCGCCATTGGTGACAGCGTGGCCGACATCTTGGAGCTCATCGGTGTGGATCGCACCGGCGCACCCGGCACCACTGCGGCGCTCGCACTCTTGACCGATGCTGTCAAGAAAGGTGGCGCCATGGCGTCCTCAAGTGTGGGTGGTCTCTCCGGTGCCTTCATTCCTGTCTCCGAAGACGCCGGCATGATTCGCGCCGTGCAAGCCGGCGCGTTGTCGTTGGCCAAGCTCGAGGCCATGACCAGCGTGTGCTCGGTGGGGCTCGACATGGTGGCCGTGCCGGGCAACACGCCGGTGGATGTCATCGCCGGCATCATCGCCGACGAGATGGCGATCGGCATGATCAACAACAAGACCACTGCTGTGCGCTTGTTGCCCATCCCCGGTCGCAAGGTCGGCGAGACCGTCGATTGGGGTGGTCTGCTGGGTACGGCGATCGTGCAGGATCCCGGCCGTTTTGGTGCCCGCATCTTGCATGGTCGCGGTGGCCGCGTGCCCGCACCGTTGCAGGGCTACAAGAACTGAGTGCGGGGCTGCAGCTAGGAAGATTCTTCCACGGGCCGTAGCTCCACTTTTTCCACTCAGCACTCAAGAAGGACCTTCGCGCCCCCCGATGACGGAGGAGCCGCACGAGATGCACTTCGCATCTCATGGCACTCCCCTCATCAGCACGCGCGATGAACAATAAGATCCTCTACGTCGACGACGCCGACGATGTCCGCACGACCATGGCCCAGATGCTGGGACGTCGCTGGCAAGTAACCACTGCGCGTGATGCTCAGGAAGCCATGGAGCGCTTCGAGCAAGACGGTCCCTTCCCGGTCGTCATCTCCGACTACTCGATGCCCGGCATGGATGGGTTGTCGTTGCTCAAGGAGATTGGCGCGCACGCACCCGAGACTGTCAGCATTCTTTTGACAGGTGTTGCAGACCAGAAGATCGCCGCCGAGTGCGTGCAGCAGAAGATCTTCCGCATGTTGGCCAAGCCCTGCGGATGGGAACAGTTGTACCAAGCCGTGGACGAGGCTCTCGCCTTCCATGTGCAGTTCCTCGCGCACGACATGGCCGAGGAGGAGTTGAAGTTCAGCAAGGACTCACTCGAGAGCTTCACCATGTTGCTCGAGGAGCGTCTCGATCACCAGACCGATGCGCTGCGTCGCTTGCACCGCTTCTCGTTGGATCTGTGCTCGGCGCGTGGGCTCAAGGATGTGGTCGACCTCGCAGCCCAAGCAGCCTTTGATGTGTTGGGTGGCCGTGGTGTGCATGTCCAAGTGTGGGATGCTTCGGAACCTTGCGGCTTCGTCGAGCGCGGTCTGGGCCCCGAGATGAGCTCGCATATGCACACCATGCCGCTGGCCACGCGCGAAGGCGCGATTGGCGAGATCGTGGTCGATCTGCACAAGAAGAGTGGCGACAAGCTCGCCGACGCTGATGCGGGCTTGCTGGCTTCCATCGCGTCCGCGACCGCCGTTGCCGCACACCATGAGTTCCGCCGTCGTGAACGCGACAAGGCCCAGCAGGCCACGATTCTGGCTCTGGCGCGCCTCGCCGAGCGCCGCGACAACGAAACCGGCAAGCACCTCGAGCGCGTGGCGGCCTATTGCCGCATCGTGGCGCAGCAGCTGCGTGATGACCCGTGCCATCGTGCGCTGCTCACGGACTCGTGGATCGACGACCTGGAACGCAGCAGTGCGTTGCACGACATCGGCAAGGTTGGCATCCCTGATTCCATTCTGCTGAAGCCTGGCCGTCTGACTCCGGAAGAGTGGCAAGTGATGCGCACTCATGCCGACATTGGCGCTCAAACCTTGGACGGTGTGATCGGCCAGTTCGGTGATACCGGCTTCCTGCAGATGGGCCGCGACATTGCCTTGCACCATCACGAGAAGTGGGACGGTAGCGGTTATCCGCGCGGTTTGGCGGGCGCCAAGATCCCGCTGGCTGCACGCATTCTCGCGCTTGCGGATGTGTACGACGCCTTGACCACCAATCGGCCCTACAAGAGCGCGTGGTCGCACCCCGCGGCTCTCGATTGGATTCGTGCCCGCAGCGGTGCGCACTTTGACCCGGATGTGGTCAATGCCTTCCTCGTGCAGCGCGAGCAGTTCGACACGGTGCGCCAGCGCTTGGCTGATGACACAAGCGACCTGGGTTCCATCGAGATCCAGACCGCGTCCATCTTCTGAGTCTGTGCCGCAAGGGCGTCGCTTCACGCGTGCGCCCTTGCTAGCGTCTTAGGCTCACTTGAAGAGCTGGCGGCGCACCTACTGGTCGGTGTGGACAGCGAATCTCGTCACTGCCATCGGCATGATGAGCTTCCTGCCCTACTTCCCCACGCACTTGGAGGCGTTGGGCATGACCGACCGCAACGACATCGCGTTGTGGGCGGGCATCTGCTATGGCGCAGCACCGTTCAGCGCGGCCCTGACCTCGCCGTTGTGGGGTGCGCTCGGGGATCGCATGGGGCGCAAGATCATGGTCGTGCGCTCGATGTTGGCCATCACGCTCTTCGTGGGCTTGATGAAGTGGACCACCAGCCCGTGGGAGCTGTTGATCCTGCGCATCTTGCAAGGTTCCTTGTCGGGCTTTGCTGCGCCGAGCCTGACACTCGTGTCTGTCAGCGTGCCGCCTGAAGACCAAGGCCGTGTCGCTGGTTCGCTCCAAACCGCAATGGCCGCTGGTACGGTGCTGGGGCCGGTACTGGGCGCAGCGTTAGGCCCCTGGATCGGCTACGACAACATCTTCCTCGTCGTTGCGGGGCTGGCGCTCGTGTCAGCTGTACTTGTCATGCTGTGGGCGCAGGAAGACGCGGCGCATCGCGGCGAACCTCAGCCTTGGCGTGGCCCCACGGCCGCGTGGCAATCGTTGCGTGTCGATCTGGCCGCCACACTGCAAAGCCCAAAGTTGCGGGCCTCGCTGGCCATCGTCTTCTTCGTGCAGTTTGGTCTAGGGGCCACCAATCCGATCTTGGAACTGCATGTGCGTGACCTGGTTGTCGACCCGTTGCAATGGCCTTTTTGGACCAGCGTGTTGTTCAGCGGCAGCGCGTTGCTGCACATGTTGGCCATGCCGGTGTGGGGCAAGTGGGGCGATCGTCACGGCCACGCGCAAGCGCTGGTGTTGTGCGCCGCGTTGAGCGCTGTGGCGCTCTTTGCGCATGCACTCGCACCAGTCGTCCTAGCCCTTGTGGCGGCACGCTTGGTCTTTGGCATCACGATGGCCGCCAGTGCTCCTTGCAGCTTTGGTCTAGCCGCCGCAGAAGTGCCCGTCGAGCGACGCGGTGGCGCCTTCGGCATCGTGTTCGGCGTGCGCACCATGTCGATTGCCGTGTCCTCCATTGCAGGCGGTTGGGCGAGCGCTCACATCGGCATTCGCGGTGTGTTTGCTGTGACCGGTGCTGTGCTGCTGTATAGCGCGTGGAGCATGCGTCGCACGCTGCGTGCAGCTTAGCGCGCCAGTTTGCGCAGCACGCCCGGTTGCCACAGTCCGCGCAGTTGCATGCGCCCGGGTCGCAGCTCGCCTTCTAAGCAAGCGACAGCGCCCTTCTTGAATAGCACCGCACCAGTGGGGCCGAGGCTCTCCCAACCGCACGTCAACCACGCCACCGTTGTTGAGACATGCGGCTCGTGGCCCACGAGAGCGACGCTCTGTCCTTCACACAAGGCCAGCAGGTCTTCACTCGGCTCGAGTGCCAGCTCGGGGGCAACTTGCAGCCGGCCTTGGCCCAGCGGCGCGAGCAGTTCGGCTGTCTGGACAGCGCGCAGCAGCGGACTGTGCAGGATCAAGTCAAAGCGCGCGTTGAGTCTGCGCAAGCCGCGCACGGCCGTCGCAAAGCGCTCGCGGCCTTTGGGCGTCAGGGCTCGCGCTGCATCTGGCAACTCGGCCGTTGGGTCCACAGCAGGGGCATGGCGTACGATCCACAGTCTCATAGATGCACCTACTCTAAGGGCGCTGGCTCAGGATGCATAGCGGCGCACAATGGGGGCCGCTCGACGCCATGAACGCCGCGCTTTCTTGTAGGTGCGGTCCAATGTGCTGCTCTGAGGTGCTTGCAACTCATCGTGCCAGCGCCCCAGCCGATCGACCACTTCGCGCATCGCGCCCGCATCGTGCGTCAACCCCAGCATGTCCAAAGCCAAGCGCAACCTCCGCAGGCGCTGGCGCAAGCGATGCGGGTCGTGTGTGCCAAGCGCACGCCGGGCAAGACTCTGCAGCTGACGTTGCGGTCCCAGATGGTGGCTGGGCGAGCGCGTCTGCAGCATCCGCATGAGCGCCTCCGGCAAGCATTGCGCCCGCGCTGCGTGAAGCTGGGCTTGCAACTCCTGCACAAGCGCGCTGCGTTGCGCAGGTGCCGCCGCTCCATGGCTCACATCCCAATCGCGGAGTCGTCCAGCCGTACGCCGCAACCACCGCAGGTCGTTGCGCAACGCCCGCCAGCCCAACAGCTCCAACGCCACCGAAGCGCGCAACGCAGCACTTCGCAGAGCATGCACCTCACCGGCGGATCCGCAACTCACAACGTCACGCATTGCTGACTGAAGATCGTGGACGAACTGGTGCCGTGTGGCAGCGGAAAAGCACGACATGGGACCACTCTACCGAGTTGGTCCGCAGACCTCCGTTTTCTTTGTAAAGAAGAGTGGACCGTCTCTCGATAGGCACTACGGAACCTTGACTAGCACTGGAAGGACTCATGCGCGAGAATCTCCGGCCGCATTGTCCTACCGCCTGTGCCTACACCATGAGCCCTACAGAACCCGCCGAGCTCGTCAAAGGTCCTGAACCTGACTTGAAGGACCCCGCGCTCTACATCAATCGCGAACTGTCGCTCTTGGAGTTCAACCGTCGTGTGCTGCAACAAGCGTTGGATGCGCGCACGCCGCTGTTGGAGCGCTTGCGGTTTCTAACGATTTGCTCCACGAACCTAGATGAGTTCTTTGAGATCCGTGTCTCTGGTCTCAAGCACCAAGTTTCGTTTCGCTCCCAGCAAACTGGTCCCGACGGGCTGTTACCGCACCGCACCTTGGCCGAGGTGTCGCGTGTGGCCCACGAGTTGGTGAGCGAGCAGTACCGCGTGCTCAACGAGGTCCTGTTGCCCGAGTTGGAGGCGCAAGGCATCCGTGTGCTCAAGCGCGCAGTCTGGTCCAACCGTCAGCTGCGTTGGATCAAGCGCTATTTCCAACAAGAGGTGCTGCCGGTTTTGACACCGATGGGCCTCGATCCGGCGCACCCGTTCCCGCGCATCCTCAACAAGTCGCTCAACTTCATCTTGAAGCTCGAAGGAGCTGATGCGTTCGGTCGTGATGCAGGTGTGGCCATCGTGCAAGTGCCGCGCTCCTTGCCGCGTTTGATTCCCTTGCCCAAGGAGTTGTCCGGCTCTGCGCACGATTTCGTGTTGCTGTCCTCCGTTGTGCACAGCCAAGTGGAAGACATCTTCCCGGGCATGAAGGTGCTCTCGTGCCACCAGTTCCGTGTCACCCGCAATAGCGACTTGTGGGTGGACGAAGAAGAAGTCGACGACTTGATGCACGCGCTGAAGGGCGAGTTGTCGTCACGTAACTATGGTGATGCCGTGCGCTTGGAAGTGGCGCAGGACACGACCGATGAGATGGCGAACTTCCTGTTGGAGAAGTTCCATCTGCAGTCGTCGGACCTTTATCGCGTCAAGGGACCCGTGAACTTGCATCGCTTGGTCGCCATCCACGAGTTGGTCGAACGCACCGACTTGAAGTACGCACCGTTCTTGCCCGCTGTGCCGCGTCGTTTGCAGCAGGCCGAGAACCCGTTCGAGGCGATCGCTCGCGGTGATGTGGTCCTGCACCATCCGTACGAGTCGTTCACTCCCGTGGTGGAGCTGCTGCGTTCCGCTGCCAGCGACACGCAAGTGTTGGCGATCAAGCAGACGCTCTACCGTACTGGTGCTGACTCACCGATGGTCGATGCTTTGCTGGCCGCTGCGCGTGCAGGCAAGGAAGTCACCGTTGTGGTGGAGTTGCGCGCCCGCTTTGATGAGGCCGCCAACATCAACTTGGCGACCAAGCTGCAAGAAGCCGGAGCCAAAGTGGTCTACGGCATCGTGGGCTACAAGGCGCACGCCAAGATGTTGATGATCGTGCGCCGCGAGGGGACCAAGCTCGTGCGCTACTGCCACTTGGGCACGGGCAACTACCACGCACGCACAGCGCGCGCCTATACCGACATCAGCTTCCTCACTTGCGACGAGATGATTGGCGAGGATGTGCACCGCATGTTCTTGCAGATGACCGGTCTCGGACGCGTGATGGAGCTCGGCAAACTCAAGCAAGCGCCGTTCACTCTGCAGGACAGTTTGATCGAGTACATCGATCAAGAGGCCGACGAAGCTGCTGCTGGTCGCCCGGCGAGCATTGTGGCCAAGATGAACTCGCTGACCGAGCCGCGCATCATCCAAGCGCTCTACCGCGCTTCGCAAGCAGGTGTATCAGTCGAGTTGATCGTGCGTGGCATCTGCTGCTTGCGCCCAGGTGTCGAGGGTGTCTCCGAGCGCATTCGTGTGCGCTCGGTCATCGGTCGCTTCTTGGAGCACGAGCGCATCTTTGCGTTCCACGCACAGGGGCGCGAGCTCGTGTGGTGCAGCAGTGCCGACTGGATGCAGCGCAACTTCTTTGCACGCATCGAAGCCTGCTTCCCGTTGGAGGATCGCGCTTTGGCTGCCCGTGTGCGCGAAGAGTGCCTAGACCTGTACTTGCGTGATGACCAGCAAGCCTGGCTCTTGGCCAGCGATGGTTCCTACACGCGGGCCGAAGGCGAAGGCCGCTCTGCGCAGCAAACTTTGTTGGCGCGGCATTGCGGCTGAACCGGCTAGAGCAGTGCGACCACATAGCCCGCAGGGGCGAGTCGTTCTGCTTCTTGCTCGAGATCCAGTTGCGTCAACGGGTGCTCCGAGAGCCAACCCGAGGGCAAGGCGATGCCATAGCCGTTCTTGCGTGCGCGCACTTCCACATGGGGTGTGGCGCGCACTCCACGGCTGCGCTCCAACAGCACAGCCAAGCGCATCAGGATGCAGAGCTTGCGTACCGGATCTTGATGCGCCGGTACCAGCTGCTCGAGGCGTTGCGGCGGGAACTTGCGACGGTGTCCTTCGATCAGGCACGCCAGCACCAGTTGGTCTTCGCGCGAGAAGCCGGCCATGTCGGAGTTCTCGACAATGTACGCGCCGTGACGGTGGTACGACTGATGCGAGATCGAAAGCCCCAGTTCGTGCAAGCGCGCGGCCCACACAAGGAAGCGACTGCCGAACTCCTTGTCGATGTCCCAGTCCTTGCGCGTCTGCTCGAACAAGGTCAAGGCTGTGCGCTGCACGCGGGACGCTTGCTCCAGGTCCACGCCAAAGCGCTCGCAGAAGCGTCGGATGGTGCGGTCGCGCACGTCCTCGTGACGCTGGCGGCCCAAGAGGTCGTAGATGGCGCCTTCGCGCAGCGCGCCCTGCGAGACACTCATGGTCTCGACGCCCATCACGTCAAGAAAAGCGGACAAGATAGCCACGCCGCCCACGGCAACGGGTGCGCGGTCAGGATCCAAGCCAGGGATCGTGTGGAGTTGGTCGATGCGGCCTACATCAGTCATCGCACGACGCAACTTGCGCAAGCCCTTGGCGGTGATGTTGCCATCGGCCCAGCCATTCACCCGCAAGACCTGCGCAACCGACAAGGCTGTACCAGAGGAGGCCACCGCTTCTTCCCATCCCAAGGCACGGTAAGGGCGTTGCAGTGGTTGGAGTTCCAGCTCGGCCTCCAGACGCGCACGCCGCAGGGCTTCGCGCGTGATGACGCCCTCGCCGAACCAGCGTAAAGTCCAGCTGACACACCCCATGTGCAAGCTGTCGGCCACCAGCGGCTCAAAGCGTTCGCCCAAGATGATCTCGGTGCTGCCACCGCCTACATCGACGACCAGCCTCCGTTGGGCATCATCGGATAGGTCGTGTGCCACACCTAGGTAGATGAGGCGTGCCTCTTCGAGGCCGGAGACGATTTCGATCTCATGGCCAAGGGCCTCTTCAGCGCGCGTCAAGAAGCCGCGCGAGTTGCGCGCCATGCGCAAGGCCGAGGTGCCGATGGCGCGCACGCGGCTCGCTTCCATGCCGCGCAGGCGTTCGCCAAAGCGCCGCAGACAAGCCACAGCACTGTCCATGGTCGTTGTGCTCAGCGTCTTGTCACGCCCGAGGCCTGCAGCCAAAGCCGTGCGCTCGCGCAAGCGATCGACGATCGCCAGATGGCCATCGGCCCAACGCGCCACCACCATGTGGAACGAGTTCGACCCCAGGTCGACGGCGGCATACAGCCCTGTGGCACTCTCGCGGCTCATCGGCACAGTCGTACTCGCTCACTCGTCGTCAGGGAAGACCCATGCGGCACGAATTGCATCCACCACTTCACGCTTGATCGTGACGACATCCAAGCGACTGCCGGTCAGGTGCCGGTTGCGTTCCGCAAAGAAGGGCACACCATCCGCGCCGAACCAAAGCTCAGGTGAAGGGCTTTGCGATGGCTGTGCACGCCAACGCAGTGCAGCGCCGGTAGTGCCTTCCAACTGGTTGAGGCGCGCGCAAAGACGCTGC
This sequence comes from Planctomycetota bacterium, assembly GCA_044378375.1. Classification (GTDB taxonomy): domain Bacteria; phylum Planctomycetota; class UBA1135; order UBA1135; genus SXXH01. Next base: position 1,201 of record JBILXQ010000039.1, on the reverse strand, counting down.
AAATCCGGACGCGCCAAGCGCGGCTGGGCGAGAGGGAACCACGAGGTCGTGTTGACGACGAACCGGCAGCTCGTGCCGCCTCCCTCGAGCGGAGCCAAGGCCAGCAAGCGATCGCGCACGCTGGAGCCGCACAACGCATGCCGCGCGGGATCCAGAGCAGGCCCCACGGTGGCACGATTCCAGACCGCCAAATCCAAGTGCAGCAAGTCATCGAGGCGACAGTCACGCAGCTGGTCCTGATCGGCCATGATCGCCCGCAAGTCATCCTCGACTAGCTCCGCGTACTCGAAGACACCGCTGTCAAGCCAGCTTGTCAGGCGCTCGACGAGCTCCTCCAGGCAGCGTTCGCGTCGTCCTTCGTCGGAAAGCCCTGCATAGAGCGCGCGCCATGGGGATCGCGCTTCATCGACCAACACCTGCACCAGCAGATCGAAGCGCAGTGCTTGCTCGGAGGGCAGGCGGAACCAGTCACCGGCGGCTGCGGCCTCCAGCAGGAACTCCGCATGGCGCAGTGCCGCTTCGGGATAGCGAGTGGCGTACACCGCCAGTGCACCGTCCGTGTCGTAGTGATTGACCGCCAGCATCGTGCAGCCGGCCGCCAGCCGCTCCCGCTCGACCTGCGGCAAGCGCGCGAAGGCCAGCGCACAGCCCGTCGACAGGTCATGCCGCAGCGGCTCAGGCGTGTGATTTCCCGGCCAATGCGAGAGATCTAGGCCAGGCCCCTCCCACGCGCCATCGATCTTGATGGCGGCCGCGTGAGAGGGCGGAGTCACAAATCGGATGGGGAGCTTCACTCGCTCAGCCCTGCGATTCCCCAGGCTTCTCGCCTTCCTTCTTCTCTGCCTTCTTGCGTCGCAGCTCCAACAACTCCTCCAGCTTCTTCATGTTGTTGTTGGCATCGCGCTTGGCAATCGCACGGATGTCGCGCAGCTCCTTGCTCAGGTCGGTGCGCGCCAGCTCCTTCTCCGCTTGCACGGCCGCCTCCTTGTACCAAGCCAGCGCTTGCTCCAAGTCGCGGTTGAGGTAGTAGTGCAGCATCACCGCAATGTCGTTCAAGTAGTTTGGATCCTGCGGTGCCAGCTCCAACGCCTTGGCGTAGGCCGTGTACGCGTCTTCCCACAACTGCTTGGCCTCGGCCTTGTCTTCGGCCTTCTTGGAGCGGTTCTTCTGCTCGCCAGCATCGCGGCGGAACAAGCCGAGG
>JBILXQ010000370.1:0-3363 GCA_044378375.1 Planctomycetota bacterium | reverse complement strand
GTTCACGGTCGAGCGACGCGGTGCCGAGTACCTCATTTGCACGAGCCATGGCCAAGCCAAGCCGCTCGCGGATGCGCTGGAGATGTACCACTTCAGCGAACAGGTCCAGTTCGCTGTCACTCTGGAATGGGCGCGCGTGGAAGTGTGTGGCCCTCAAGCCGCACATGTCTTGCAGGCCGTGCAGCCGGCAGTGCTGCCGGCGCTGCCGGCGACAGGGCTGTCAAATGTAGTGGACACAACGATCGCGGGTCTGCCCTGCCGCTTGGCAGCCGCCTTGGTGGCGGGCAGCCTCGGTTGGACGGTGGATGTGCCGCGTACTGCAGCAGTTCAACTTGTGGCCGCGCTCGAGGCTGCCGGCGCCCAACTTGCGGGCCGTGTTGTCAAGGATAGTTTACGCGTAGAAGCCTGCCATCCCGAGCCGTTGCTCGACATTGACGAGGGTGTCTACCCGCAGGAAGCGCGCTTGGAGCGCGCATTTGCCTTGGACAAGGGCTGCTACATCGGCCAAGAGGTCGTGGCAAAGATCGACACCTACGGCGGGCTCAACAAGCGGCTCGTTGCCCTGCGCGTGTCGCACGAAGATCCGGTGCCGCGCGGCTGCAAGCTCATCAAGGTCGAAGATGGCGAACGCCGCGAGTTGGGCCTCGTGACAAGCTGGGCTTGGTCGTTTGTGCTCGACGCTGGCTTGGTGCTGGCGTATGTCAAACGCCGCCATCAAGCCGTCGGCACTGTCTTTGAACTCGAAGGAGGCGGCACAGCCACCATCGTGCCCACACCCGTGCGCCCGGATGCTGTACTGCCCACCGGCGACTTCGAGTAGCGAACTCAGCGCAACTTCTTGAGGCGTGGATCAGCGTCCTTCGTGGACTTGAGCCCCACACGCACCTTCAAGCGCTCGACCAACGGCACTGGAATCGGCAAGTCGCCTTCAATCAGCACCGGAGTTCCTGTCACCTCATCCAGCCAGATCTTCAGCGTGCCCTGAATGCCGAAAAGGCCTTCAAAATGCGTGTTGGCCGCATCACCGGGGCTGCCGCGCAACAGCTTGGTACCCAATGTCACGCGACGACAGCGGTACACACCAGCAGGCACTTCGATGTCCTTACGCTCACCTACAGTTGCGGTGACTTCCCAGAGACGCTGTCGGTCTGCAATTGGAAATACCGTCGATGGAACTCCATCACGGACGAGTGCGCGTGCAATCCAAACAGCACCTAGCATGTCGAGCGCATCTTGCGGCAATGGTTGTTGTGCAGCGGGTTGCCACGCTCGGTGCTCGAGGCGCTTGCACTTTTTGCAGTGCTTTGGCTTCTGCCAAGTAAATGTCGGCTCTACAAAGTGTTCCTGGTTCTCGCACCCGCTGCAGTGACCGTCAGAGCGGTACTGCAGCACATGTTCGTCGTCGACCCAACCCAGCTTGAGTTCGCGGTTGCGGTTCTCGCTGCCGCGCTGCTGGTCACGGTGCAGGATGCGCGGCCAACGTTGCGGCAAGAAGCGCGTCTCCAGCGTGTGAGCAACATGGTAGCCCATGTAGCCGCCTGACGCGGTGCTTCGCACCCAAGCCGCCTCCAGTGTATCCACACCGCGGGTCTCCGCGCGAGCGTCAGGCAAACTGGACACGAGGTCTTCACGCCCCGAAGCAAGTTCCACATCGCCCACATCGAGATCGCCCACGCCCAAGTCGATCTCAACATCAAAACGCAACGTTTCGCCTGGCAAGATCTGGATCGGCTGCAACCCCTCGCCGCGCTGAACGACGAACCATTCGCGGCCTTGAGCGGTTTCCACGCGGACAAACGGAGCAGGAAGAGGCGTGGAAACAACGGGTACTGAGACCACGATCGGTTGCGCGACAGGCTCAGGCTCGGGCTGTACAGCAGGCTGCGCTTCGGAGATCGCTTCGGAGATCGCTTCGGGCTTAACTTCGGGCGCAGCCACTGCTTCCGCCTCACGCGCAAACCACGCTTCGTCCACGCCGCTTGCCACAGGTGCGGGCGGTGCCGAGCGGGGCGTCGCGCAGGCATACACCAATGTCAGCGCCGCCACCCAAGGCAACAACGCCAAACGCGCGCCTCCAGCCGCTGTCGGATTCATCGTGGGCTCCACATGGAAATCGTGCCGATCCCTACGCTCGAGCGGAAGCCACGACAGGAAAATCCGGTGCAAGTCTCTGCATCCGCACCACTTCATGCACTACCCTGCACGCGCGCCGCACGGGAAGGAATCCCGCTGTGTGGCGTCTCAACCACGCATGAAACGCCTGCTCCCCTCTTTGGCGACTGCAAGCGCGCTCACCGCGCTCCTCGTGATCAGCGCCTGCACTAGCAACCAACCCTCCGATGGCACGCCGCAATCGATCAACCCGGAAGAGCTGTCCTCGCGCACCAAGCAAACCAAAGAACAGCCTATCGGCGCGTACTTGACCGACTTGGATGGGCAGATCCGCGCTTGGAACCGGCTGTTTCTCTCGGGAGAAACGGATGAGGACAAGCGCAAGGCGCGCCTCCTAGAGCTGAACTTGATGTCGTCGACGAAGAAGCGTCGCGACGAGTTGCTCGAAGTGCTCGCCTCCGGTGCTCTCAACAATCGCATCGTCGCTGCTGCCGCCTTGGGCTTCACGCGCGATGTCGCCGCGCAAGGCCCGCTCTTGGCCGCGCTTTCCGAACAGGACGAACTCTTGCGCTCCTCGGCCTTGATGGGCTTGTGGCTGCTCGGGCGCTCCGACACGCCGCTCGACCGCGTGTGTGATCTGCTGCGCACCTCGACCTCAGAAGAGGAACGCAACAACGCCGCCTTGTGCTTGGTGTCTTTGGTGCGCGCGGGGGCCAAGAGCGACTGCGTGCTGGCTTCGGCCCGCATCGGTCTCGTGGATCCTTCGCCGGGCGTGCAATCGCAATGCATCCTGCTGCTGGCGAACTTGAAGGACGCCGAATCCCTGCAGCCCATCGCCGACCGGTTGCATGACCAGACCAATCTGGTGGCCTTGGCGGCGGCGCGGGCCCTGTCCTACATGGGCCGGGAATTGACGGCCGAGAAAGGCCGGTGTGCGCGGGCTCTGGTCGAGGCGTGGGCCAAGGCGGAGGGGCCGCGCAAGCAGGGGTTGATGCGCAACATGTTGTTGTTGGAGCCGCCGCGGAATTATGGGGATAAGGAAGAGGAGTGGGTGGAGTGGGCCTTGCGGCTGCCCTGAGGGGATACTGGCCCAACTGAGTGTGCACGAAGTGAAGGCCGCTTCGGCTTCGCAAGGCCTTCAGGGCCAAGCGGAGGTGGGTGCACACACTATCCTACGGATCCCTTACGCAGTCGGGCGCGATCCTTCAGGCCCGTCCCGTGCCCCAGCCGACCAAGAAAAGCACGCATACG
>JBILXQ010000371.1:0-3363 GCA_044378375.1 Planctomycetota bacterium | reverse complement strand
GCCACCACATGCTCGTACCGTTGTCCAAGTTCCTTGACAACTTCGACCGGCATGTCGACCCCGGTACGCGACGGCACGTTGTACAGGACGATCGGCGTACGCACCGCATCCGCCAGAGCCGAGTAATGCAGCACGAGGCCGCGCGGCGACGGCTTGTTGTAGTACGGCGTAACCGCCAACAGCGCATCGGCGCCCAGCAACTCGGCCTCACGCGCGTGCGTGATCGTGGTGCGCGTGTCATTCGTGCCGACGCCCACCACCAACGGAATGCGCCCAAGCAGCTTCAGGCGCGCCTTCGTCACCAGCTTGCGCCGCTCTTCGCTCGAGAGAGTCGCTGCTTCGCCAGTGGTTCCGCACACGACGATGCCGTCGGTGCCCTGTTCCATGTGCCACTCAAGCAAGCGCTCGAACGCCACCCAATCGACCGCACCGCCACGCATAGGCGTGACCAGCGCGACTAGACTTCCTTGCAACTGGCAGCGAGGGTGGAATTGATTCATCGCGTCATTCCTGCGTGGCACAGTCGCACCATGGTGCTGACCGCTTCGTCTACACCAGTGAACACGCTGCGGGCGACGATGGCAAAGCCGATGTTGAGTTCTTCCACATGCGGCAAGCGCGCCACGGGCGTCACATTGTCGTAGTCGAGCCCGTGACCCATGTTGACGCGCAGTCCACCGTCGTGCGCGGCGATGGCCGCACGCTCGAGGCGCGCCAGTTCGCGCACCTTGGCACGGCCCTTGGCCTGCGCATAGCGCCCCGTGTGCAGCTCGACGAACTCTGCGCCGGTGTCCACCGCCGCAGCCAGCTGCTCTACATCCGGATCGACGAATAGCGACACCTCAGCACCGCGGCGCGCGAGTCGTGCCACCACGGGCAGCAAGCGCTTGGCCTCGCGTCGCACATCCAAGCCGCCTTCGGTCGTCACTTCGGCACGGTTCTCGGGCACGATGCAGTACGCCTCGGCCCGCGCGCGCGCCGCGATCTCGACAATCTCGGGATCGAGCGACATCTCAAAGTTCAGCTTGGTCGTGACCGCCTTCTTCAGCGCCTTGACATCGGCGTCCTGGATGTGACGCCGATCCTTGCGCAGGTGAAAAGTGATCCCGACGGCGCCAGCGGCTTCTGCACGCAGCGCCCAAGCAACCGGGTCAGGGAAGGCTTCGCGGCGCGCCTGTCGCAGCGTGGCGACATGGTCGATGTTGACATGGAGGCGGGGCATGTTGCCCAGCCAGAATAGCGAATCCAACGCTCGAAAGCGGTAGTTGGCTCCATCAACGCAAGGCGAGCGCCACCTCTTCCAGCTGCGTGATGCACAGGTTCCAACCGTCGTGGAAACCGAGCTTCTCATGCTGGTCGCGCGTGGCCCGGTCGGGATGCATCACCCGCGCGATGTAGCGGGTGTACGCGCCCTCGTCGGAAAGGCTGATTTCGGCCGTCATCGGGAGCCAAGCGGTCTGCGGCCGCCAGCCAGCGCCAAGCTGGGAGGAGAAGACGAGCCGCTCACGCTCGACCACTTCGAGGAAACAGCCGGGGTTGTCGCTCACGCCGCCATCGGGTCCGCGCATCAGCGTGTGGAAGCCGCCGCCGGGACGCAGCTCGAAGGCTTTCAACTCCGTAGTCCACGGTTTTGGACAGAACCACTCCACAAGCAGCTTTGGCTCGGTCCATGCACGCCACACCGAGTGCCGCGGGGCCTTGACGAGGCGCGAAAGGACGAGGCCGTTGGGGTGCATGGCGATGCGGCGACAAACCGGGCACGTGCGGCTGCGGCTCGAACAGCTTATCTAGGTCGATCCATTTCCGTGTCGGGTGGAAGGAGATGCACTTAACCACGTTCTGCGAGGGGCGGCAGTACCAATGGTCGCGTGCCCCGTGTTTTGAGCCCGAGCATCGGCAGATCGCAGCAAAACCAGACTCGCACCGCTCCAATCGTTAGCCTACGGGCGCGATGCGCATCATCTCTGGAGAACTTGGCGGTCGGCAGTTCGAAGCGCCGCCGGGCGAAGGCACGCGGCCGTTGCTCGACCGTGTGCGCACGGCTTTGTTCGATTGGTTGGGCGCGAAGGTCGAAGATGCGCGCGTGTTGGACTTGTATGCGGGCTCGGGCTCGCAAGGGTTGGAGGCGTTGTCGCGCGGGGCAAGGCATGCGCGCTTTGTGGAGCGCGGGGCGCCTGCGTTGGCCACGCTGAAGCGCAACGTCTCCGAGTTGGCCGTCGAGGAACGCGCGCGTGTGGTGCGCAACGATGCGTTGTCCGAGCGCGCGTGGCACGAACCTGATACTGCGCGCGAACCCTGGGACATCGTCTTCTGCGATCCGCCCTTCGCGGTCTACGAAGACCCCAAGCAGCGCAAAGAGCTGTACGACGCGCTGGATCAGTTGCTGGGTGCACACCTCGCGCCGCAGGGCGTGATTGCGTTGCACGCACCGGTGCGGGCGGCTGAGATGTTGCGCCTCAAGACGCCGTGTATCAGCGAGACGCGCGCGTACGGTTCGTCTTGCCTCGTGTATCTTTCCCGCAATGACTGACGCACGCCTAGAACCTTCGCTCGTTCTGTCCGGCCGCTTGCTTGTCGAAGGTGAGCTGCGCGGCGGGTCGTTGACGGTCCAAGGCGGTCGCATCGCGCGTGTCGAGCTGGACGACACCATCGATGGGCCGGTGATCGCTCCGGGCTTCGTCGACTTGCACCTGCATGGCTTTGGCGGCTGTAACCCGCTGCTGGATCTTGAGGGCATGGCGCGCGCTTTGGCGCGCTTTGGCACTACGAGCTTTCAGCCCACGCTGTTCCCGGCCGAACCATCGGTCTTGGGCGAATGCTGCGCGTCCTTGGAAGCCGCGGCGGCGAAGCTCCCGCACGGGGTTGCGCGCGTGGCGGGCATTCACCTGGAAGGGCCGTTCGTGAACCCCGAGATGGCGGGCGCGCTGCCGAAGCATGATTTGCATGCGCCATCCGTCGCAGGTCTGCGTGCCATTCTCGGCCCTGCGACGGGCTCGGGGCGCATGGTGCGCACCTTGACCGTGGCGCCCGAACTGTCCGGTTCTTTTGACATGATTGCGGAGTGCGTCAAGAGCGGCGTGCGCGTGTCGCTGGGTCATTCCAAGAGTGACGCAGCGACTGCACGCAAGGCCGCCCAGCATGGTGCCGTGGGGGCCACGCACCTATTCAACGCCATGGGGCCGATCCATCATCGCGAGATCGGCCTCGCCGGCATGGCGCTGACCGATGCGGCGCTCTACGCCGAGATCATTGGCGACTTGATGCATGTGGGTGGCGATGCGATCGACTTGGCGCTCAAGGCGCGCACGCCGCGCGGGCTGTGCCTCGTCAGCGATGCGCTGCAAGGCGCCGGCACCGGTTGCG
>JBILXQ010000369.1:0-3370 GCA_044378375.1 Planctomycetota bacterium | reverse complement strand
CACGCAACACATCTTGTACGCCTTCTCCAAGCTCGTGCATGACGGGCGCATGCAGCCCATCGACATCATCGTCGATTCGCCGCTCGCCACGCGCGCCACGCGCATCGTCATGGACCATCCGGAGTGCTTCGATGCCGAGGCGTTGGAGCAGTGGCGGCTCTACCAGACGAGTGATCGCTTCAGCGGGCGTGTGCGCTTCACCGAGTCCGCGGAAGAGAGCAAGGCCTTGAACAAGGATCCGCGTCCGGTCGTCGTCATCTCAGCCTCGGGCATGATGGAGTCGGGACGCGTGCTGCATCACCTGCTGTGGAATCTGGAGAAGCCCGAGACCGAGCTCCTCATCGTCGGCTTCCAGGCACGAGGCACATTGGGACGCAAGCTGGTCGATGGAGCCAAGCGTGTGCGCATCTTGGGACGCGAGGTCGAAGTCGCCGCGCGCGTGACCACCATGCTGGGCTTCTCGGCTCACGCTGACCGTCAAGGCCTGTTGGATGCGCTGCTTCCGCATGCGGCCCATGCGCAGACCCTGTTCCTCGTGCACGGAGAGGATGAAGAGCGCGGCTCGCTTGCGCAGGCCTGCGAGGCTGGCGGCTTCCGCCATGTGGTCACGCCCGAAGATGCGTCCCCTTTCCGCGTATAGAGCTTGAGATTCCGGAGCGCGGCTCTGTCCGCGCCTCCTCGCGAGCGGTACAAGATGGTGAGCGCAACGCGCCCCACAGACCTCCATGACCGGCCAACTGGACGACTCCACGATCTACGAAGCGCGTGTCGCACTCGACGACCTGCGCGATGCGTGGTCGTTGCTCGATCCGGAAGAGCGCGCCGAGGCCTTCCGCAGCTTGAAGGCCGCTGAGGCGGAAGAGTTCTTCGAGAGCCTGTCAGCGCTGGACCAAGCGCAGATCGTGTTAGGTTTACCTGACATCGAACGCAAGCTGTGGGTGCGCTCGATGGCGCCCGACGACTTGGCGGACGTGGTGCAGGCGTTGCCTGACGAAGGTCGGACTTCGGTGCTGGGGTTGCTGGACGAGCCCACGCGCAAGGAGCTTGTCGCGCTGCTCGCCTACGAAGAGGACGAAGCCGGCGGTTTGATGAACACTCGCTACGGGCGCCTGCGCCCGGAGATGAGCGTTGACGAGGCCATCACCTACCTGCGCAAGCAGACACCCGAGCGCGTGGAGAGCATCTACTACGCGTATGTGCTCGACCAGCAATCGCAGCTCTTGGGTGTGGTGTCGTTCCGCCAGCTGATCATGGCCAAAGGCTCGGCCAAGGTGGCCGAGGTCATGACGATGGACTTGGTGACCGTGCCGGACGAGATGGACCAAGAAGCTGTGTCGCGTTTGTTCGCGCAACACAGCTACTTGTCGCTGCCGGTAGTCGATGCCCAAGGCCGCATGAAGGGTGTGGTCACAGCCGATGACATCGTCGATGTCGTGCGCGAAGAAGCCACCGAGGACATCCAGAAGATCGGTGGTTCGGCCGCGCTGGAAGCACCGTATCTCGAGGTGCGCTTCCTCGACATGATCAAAGCCCGAGCGGTGTGGCTCGTGGTGTTGTTCTTGGGCTCGATGCTCACGATCAGCGCCATTCGCACCTTTGAAGGTCAACTGGCCAAGGCATCGGTGCTGACCGCCTTCATCGCCATGATCATCAGCTCTGGTGGCAACTGCGGCAGCCAAGCATCCACCTTGGTCATTCGCGCCATGGCACTGGGTGAACTCAAGATGCGCGATTGGTGGCGCGTGTTTGTGCGCGAAGCCAGCGCAGGACTCGTGCTTGGTGGCATCCTTGCGGCGCTGGGCCTGCTGCGTGTTGTGATCTGGCACCACTCCTTCGAGGACAGCAGCGGCGAAGCGTTCTACGGCGATCACTACCTGTTGATCGGCCTGACTGTCGCGGGTTCGGTCATCGGTGTTGCTCTCTGGGGCACCTTGGTAGGTGCGTTGCTGCCGTTCTTCCTGAAGCGCGTAGGCCTTGACCCTGCGAGCGCCTCGGCTCCGCTCGTCGCGACCTTGTCGGACGTGACGGGCATCCTGATCTTCTTCAGTGTGGCGAGCACGGTGCTTTCGGGCACCTTGTTGTAAGCGCTAGCGCCCGGTCAACGCACGCAACGCGGCGGTCACCGCTGCGCTGTCAATCACCGTGGTATCGCGGCGCGGATGCTCCGAGCCGGAGGCATCCACCGGCAGACGCCACACGCAAAAGCCTGCATAGCGAGTATCCGAGTCCAGCGTGCGTGCGTAGCGCTCGAAGTCGCGCCACTGCAGCTCTTGCCAGCCTGGCGCTCCGCGCTCAAAGCCCACGCGCGCCAACCACAGCGGCTTGCCGACCTTGGCAGCCGCCTCCAAAGCCGCATCCACCTGCCAACGCGTGTCGCTTTGGATGTAGGCGCGCGCATCAGGATCGCGCCCGACCGGCAACGTGTCCATGTCGGGAAACACTGCGTAGCCCACGCGATCCAACTCGGACCAGAACGACGCTTGCTCTACCTCCAACGGATTCGAAGCCGTGTAGGTGAGCAGCCCATCAAAGGCTGCGCGCGCCCGACCGATGACACGCTTCCAACCTTCGCTGCGCCAGTCGTAGTCCTGCGGACCTTCGTTGCGAATGACCACTTGCGGAGTCGCGTTGCCGATCGACAACGAATCTGCTCCACCAAGTTGCGCGAGCAGGGCTGCATGCTCGACCAAATCTGCCCAACGATCGAACAGACGCGCGCGCACCTCCGCATCCCCCGCGACTGTCGCGCCCATGGCCGGTCCCGAAGGCGACCACTGCAAGGTCAGATCCAGATGCACCGCCATACCGCGCGCACGCGCGGCGCGCACAGCAGCCCATACGGGAAGATCGCCTTCAGCGAAGCCGAGCTCTAGGTCCGCGCTGACACCACCCGTTGGAGGTGCCTCGGGACGAGCCACCAACACCAGCGGTAGAGAGAGACCGGACACGCCGCGTGCACGCAACTCATCCAAGCGCGCCAGCCAGCGGTCGGAAGCTGGCCCCAGCTCAGGCATGCGCAACTCGTGCGCAAGACTGACCGTGAAGCGCAACAAGGTCGCTTGATCGCCACGCCGTACCCCAGCGGCAGCTGCGAAGGCCGCTACGCGCTCCGCTGACTGGTCACGCAACGCCGCGTGAAAAGCGCGCGTTTCCTCGGCTGTAATGACCGGTGTCAGTTCGGCGCGCCACAGACGCACCACGGCAAAGTCACCGTGCTGTGCCCGCAAGCGCCGCACCAAGAGCGCGCGCAGCGGCACCACCACATGACGCGACCAATGCACCGTGGCCTCGGGACTCAAAAGCTCGGCGATCGTCGGCAGCTCGCCACGCAGCGTGAGTCGCGCGCACCACTCCTCCAGCGGCACACCAA
>JBILXQ010000368.1:0-3374 GCA_044378375.1 Planctomycetota bacterium | reverse complement strand
CGTCACTCGCCTCCAGCACGGTGGGATCATTCATCATGAAGAGCGCTTGTGTGGCCACATTCGTCTCTTCCCGGCGTCCGACGACAAAGGAGGGATCTGCCATGTCAAATACAGCTAACGCCTCGGGCATCTGGTCGCGCAGCATCGGCAGGTACATCGAACGAACCGGGCGACGATCCTGCACCAAGGCCGTCACTTGTTCGTTACGCAACACACCTTCCAAGAACGCACTGTTCGAACCTGTGGGTGGAGTGGTCTCCAACAAACCCGCTGCATAGAGCATCGAGTCACGGATTGCCTCGGCCTCTAGGCGCCGTTCGGGATAGCGCCACAGCGTGACCACTTCGGGGTCCACAGCCATGTTCCGCGGATCGTCGCTGGACGCCAAACGGTAGGTGCGTGTCAAGACAATACGACGCACCAACGCTTTCGTGGACCATCCATCCTCCATGAAGGTGCGCGCCAGGTAATCCAACAACTCCGGGTGATCGGGCTTCTGCCCCGATAGGCCAAAGTTGTCCACCGTCGACACCAAGCCATCACCAAAGAGGTGCGACCACACTCGATTCACCCACACACGCGCGGTCAAGGGATTCGATTCGCTGGTGATCCACTGCGCCAGCTCTTGGCGTCCGCTGCCCTTGGTGATGGCGGGCTCGCCGTAGGGCTGCAACACCGTCAGGAAACCGCGTTCGACAACCGCGCCCGGCTTGTCTAGCTCGCCTCGTTGCAGCACAGCAATGTCGCGCGCTCGACCCTCGACCGCACCCATAGCCGTGCGGTTCTTCTCATTGGCACGCCCTTGATCGTCAAAACGGCTGAACAACTCGTTCAGCACGGCGGTCTGCTGCTCGAGCGCGCGCTGGCGCACGCGGTTGATCGGCTCGGCTTGGGCATCCACGCCCGTGCGCGCCTTCATGTTCTCTTCTGCAACGCGCTCGGCTTGCCGCTCGACGGTGGTGCGCACGCGCTCCAAGGCTGCTTGCACCAAAGGAGTCATTGTCGGTCCGTTCGGGACTTGCGCGTCCTTGGGCAAAGCCACCAGCTCGCCCGGGTGGTTGTTGCCTTGCGCGCGCGGCGTGCCGTAACGCGTGTCCGTGCTTAGCAAGATGCCGGCCAGCGCGTAGTAATCCTCGATCGGGATGGGATCGAACTTGTGATCGTGACACCGTGCGCACGAGATGGTCAGGCCCAACATGCCCTGCGAGATGGTGTCGATTTGTTCATCGGCCACATCCAACTGGAACTGCTGCCGATCACGCGCGTTGTGGCTCTTCGGACCCAACGCCAAGTAACCCGTCGCAATCACATTGAGCGCTTGTTCGGTGGGATCCGTCGCGGGCAACAAGTCACCCGCCAACTGCTCGGTCAGGAACTCGTTGTAGGGCTTGTCCTCTTGAAACGCTTGCACGACCCAATCGCGATAGCGCCACGCATGCGGGTAGGCGACATTCGATTCCTTGCCAGAGCTTTCGGCGTAGCGCGCCACATCCAACCAATGACGGCCAAAGCGTTCACCATACGCAGGAGACGACAACAGTCGGTCGACCACGGTCTCGTACGCCTGCGACGAGCGATCCGCTTCAAAGGCCGCGTAGTCCTCGGGGTTCGGCGGCAAGCCCGTCAAATCCAGCGTCACGCGCCGTAGCCACGTGCGCTTGTCGGCGTCCTGCACCGGCCGCACGCCTTTGGCTTCCATCGCCGTGTAGAGGAAGCGGTCGATGGGATTGGGTGACCACTTGGATTCCTTGGCTTGCGCAGGTTCGGTGCTCTGTAGCGGCTGGAAAGCCCAGTGGTCGCGACGCGCAGCTTCGTAGTCGTACTCGATCTTGTAGCTTTGCATAGCGGGCTCGGCTTCTGCCGGAGCAGACGGCCACGGCGCCCCCATGCGCACCCAATCCTCCAAGATCTTGATCTGCTCCTCGGGCAGCTTCTGCTTGGGCGGCATGGCGTAGTCTTCATCGCCATAGCGGACGGCCTTGATCAACAAGCTGGCTTCCACATCGCCTGGCACCAACGCGGGCCCCGAAGGACCACCTGTCAAAAGGGCTTGACGACTGTCCGCACGGAAACTTCCCTTGACACGGCCTTGGTCCGGGTTGTGGCACTCAAAGCAGTTCTGCGCCAACACGGGGCGCACCTTGCTTTCAAAGAACTCAAGCTGCTCGGCCGTCGCCGTGTTGGCGACCTCAGTCACCGTCGGCGCAGCCTCTGCAGAGGGTTGGAAGTCAGCCTCCGTCAGATAGCCATCGCGGTTCTTGTCGAGGCGACGGAACACCGCTGGTGCACGCGTGTATTCGGCGCGGCTGATGCGCCCATCCAAATCAACATCAAAGCGTTGGCGCAGACCACGCCACACCTGCATCGGGTCGCGTTCCTGCGCTGCGGCCAAGCCGACGGCCAACCCGGCAGCGCAGCCCCCTACCCACACAATCCTTGTGATCCACTTCATGGTGTCCGTTCCTGAACATCGTAAAGCATGGCCAGTTCCGCAGATTCCGCCGACTGCGCGTACTATGTCAGGGATGACTCTGGACGCAGCAGTCGAACCTGCAGACCACGGCCTCTCCATGCGGCGGCTCCAGGTCGCCGATCGGTGGTTGGGGGCGGCCATGTTTGCCCTATTGCAGCCGTGGCGCTGGTGGCGTCTCCTGCGCGGCACACCGCGCAACAACGGCGATGTGTTGCTGCTCAAGTTCTGGGGTATCGGCTCGCTGCAGTTGCTGACACCCGCCGTGGCTGCTTTGCGGCGGCGACATCCCACGCAGAGGCTGGTGTTCGTCACCTTGGCCGAGAACGAGGCCTTCGCGCGGGCGCTGGGGGTCTTTGACGAGGTCCAGACCTTGGATGTCAAGGTCGGCAGCGGGCTGGGCGGATGGGCGCGTTTGGTTGTGCGCATTCTGCGTTTGGTACGCCAACTACGGGCAGCGCGCTACGCCAGCGTCTATGACTTTGAGTTCTTCACGCGCTTTTCAGCCTTCGTTACGCTCGTCTGCGGAGCCCCGGATTCGCACGGGTTTTCGGCCCCGGGAGTTTGGCGCGGCGGCTTTCACCAGCGCACAACGCCTTTCAACCGCTACTGGCATGTGGCGCGCAACTTCCGCGCCTTGGCAGGCGGCGAGACCGGCTCCGAAGTACGCATCGAAGAGGTCGCGCCTTGTCCGATCGACGATGCGGCACGCCAGCGCTTGCAGGTTCGGCTCGAGACGGCGCTCGTGTCCAGTCCGCTTGTCGTGGTGAACGCCAATGCCGGGCGTCTGTCGCTCGAGCGACGCTGGCCGGCCGCACGCTTTGCCGAGCTGGCCAGGCGCTTGGCCGACGAGGACGGTGCTACGGTTGTGTTGATCGGCGCTCCCTCGGAACGCAGCTATGTA
>JBILXQ010000038.1:0-12173 GCA_044378375.1 Planctomycetota bacterium | reverse complement strand
TCAACAACCAGCCCGTGGAAGTATCGCCGGGTGTGTTCAAGAACATCCAGTCGGTGAACACTAACTCGTTCAACAACAGCGCCGGCGCCACCTTGATGTGGAACCACAACGGCACGCTGGGTCTGAAGCTCGGCTTCACCGATGGCACGGGCGCGATCGTGGTGGTGCCGTTCCCCGGCAATACGCCGGCCACGGGCTTCTGCTCGGGTGATGGTGTGGTGTTGAACTGCCCCTGCGGCAACAACGGTGCTGCAGGCAACGGCTGTGCGAACAGCATCAATGCCAGTGGTGGCAACCTCGCTGGTTCGGGCGTAGCTAGCCTCGCGGCGGACTCGTTCACCTTGAATGGTGCGGGCATGCCGAACAGCAGCGCGCTGTACTTCCAAGGCACTACTCAAACGGCGGTGTCGTTCGGTGATGGCTTGCGTTGTGCGGCCGGCAGCGTGGTGCGTTTGGGCGCCAAGTTCAACACTGGCGGTACGTCGCAGTACCCGGCAGCGGGAGATGCGTCCATCTCCGTGCGCGCGGGCATCACTGCTCCGGGCAGCTTGTACTACCAGTGCTGGTACCGCAACGCCGACCCGTCGTTCTGCACCGCGGCGGTGTTCAACCTGTCGAACGGCGTTGCCGTCACTTGGGTGCCCTGATCGGGTAGCCAGCAGCCACCAGAGCTGATCAGGAATGCAAGCGCCACGCCGGTCTGCCGGTGTGGCGCTTGTCATGTCAAGTGTACTTGTCGGCTAGCGATCGAGTTCACTGAGGCGGAAGCGCACTGCTTGGATGTAGGGCTTCTCACCCTTGGTCCAGTAGCCATAGGTCGTCGCAACGAAGGTGCCATCGGGCAACACTTCGAGCCCCGGGTAGCCGCAATCCCAACTGTTCTGGTTGTCCATTAGGCGCACGCGGTGCGCCCCAGGACGGGCTTGCACCAAATCATCCCAAGTGCCCACCCAAGCGACGAAATCACCTTTCCACGGATGATCCGCGGTCAGGTTCATGTCGCGATAGACAATGACATAGCGGCCATCGGCGGCGCGGCGAATCGTGTGGCGGTCGCCGGTGAGGTAGGGGTGCAGCAGCTGGGGCTCAGACCAAGTAGCGCCCTCGTCAGCGCTGTACATGGCATGCGATTCGGCCTTGCGCGCGTTCTCGCGCATTAGGAGCCCGAGCTGCTTGCCATCGGGTGAGCGCAGGGCACCTGGTTCGCACAAGTGCAGCGTCTTCGAGGCGTGCAGGCTGCGTGGTGTGCCCCAAGTCAGCCCACCGTCAAGTGATTCGGACATCAGGAGCTCAAACAGACCGCGCTTCGCAGGGTCTTGCTCACCAGGCGGGCGCAAGAAGCGGCCATCATCGTGAAAGAACGCTAGGTAACGACCTGCGGCTCCTGCGGGCACCACATCGCCCATCACCACGATGCCGCCCCAATCGCCAGCGGGCTTGAGCTCGGACCAAGTGGCGCCATCATCAGCACTAATCGAATAGCGTGCTGGGTGCAGGCCGGACCACAGAATGATGCGGCGCGTGCCTTGGTTGTCGACGATGCGGTGCAGGGTGGGCACCTCAAGGCTCGAGGCCCACGAGGCGGGCGTGGGCAAACGCTCGCTCCAAGTCAGGCCGCCATCGGTGCTCCTCTTGTAGACGATGGCGCCTTTGCCGTGGCCTTTGGGATACACGCACAGAATGGTCTTGCCATCCTCGAGCAAAAGCGTCGAGACATGGCCTAGGTACTGGCCGGCTTCGCGGTCTACGACCACAGTGCGCGCAGAGCTGGTAGCCCAATCGTGCGTGCGTGCGGTGTCGCTGGAGGACGCGTTCGCAGGAGCGGCTTGGGCGAGGGCGAGAACCAGTGTCAGCATGGCGCGAGAGTAGCACGCACAAGCAAAGGTGGCGTCTGCGCAGCGACTAAGCCCACGGCGCGCGCTCGCTCGGACAGCACGTTCAGGGCGTGCACACCGACGGTGCCCAGGTCGGTGGTGTGCGCATTCACATACAACTCGATGTGCGCGCGCAGGACATGCTCGTCCAGTTCCTGTGCATGCCGCCTGCACAGTTCGAGAGCTTCGGACTCGTGTGCCTGAGCCCAGGCGAGCGAAGCGCGGATGGCTTCATCTACAGCGGCCATGCTCGTGGCGGGCACACTGCGCCGAGCGGCAATGCCACCCAGTGGCAGAGGATCTTGCGTGTCTGCTTCCCAGCGTGCGCCCAAGTCCAAGACGAGATCGAGGCCGAGGGACTGGTACACGAAGCGGCCTTCGTGGATGCACACACCCATGTCGGCGCTGCCTGCGCTAAGGCGCGGCAGGATGTCCGAGAAGATCACATGCTCCACTGTCGCTTCGCTGGGACCATACAACCGGAACAACAGGTGCGCAGTGGTGTTGGGGCCAGGCAGCAACACATGCGGCTTGGTCGCTCGAGTGGGCTGCGCGCGACCTACCAAGATCGGCCCCACGCCAAAGCCAAGCGCGGAGCCGCTGCGCAGCATGACAAGTTCACTGGACAGCTGCAGGGCGGCCAGGAAACTTGTCTTGGCAAAGTCGTAGCGACCATTCGCTAAGGCGCTGTTCAGCTCTTGCACATCGTGCAATTCGATGGCGAGCTCGATGCCTGGCACGCGGATCGCACCACTCAGCAGCCCGGCAAAGGCCCACACATCATTGGGGCACGGAGAGATGCCCAGTGTGTACTTCATGCCTCACACCAGCGCATGGCGGCTGCGCGGACCGCTTGCAGTGCTGCTTGTGTGCGCCACATGGTGGGATCGCGCTCACCCGCGTAGTTCGAGACACCGCGCAGGATGCTGCAGGGGACTTGGGCGGCATGGCAAGCGAGTGCCACGCCAAAGCCCTCCATGTCTTCAAGGTGTGCGTGTGCTTGCGCCCTGCGTAGCTGAGCCTGTGCGGTCGTGCCCGAAGCGGCTGCCACTGTGAGCATGGTCAACTGGCTTGGCTCTGCGTTGGAGCCTTCGAGCAGGACCTCGCGCAGCCCGTCGTACGGTCCTGCTTGAGGCAACGACAACGCCTCAACCTGTCCCTCTGGTGTGTGCGCCCCGACCTCGAAACAACGCACGCGCTGGAGAAAGTGTGCGCTGCCTAGGGGAGCGGCCTGCAGGTCATAGCTTCCGGCGATACCTACCAGCAGCACACGCGCAGGACGCAAGGCTTGCACGCAGCGTGCGCTTTCCGCCGCTGCGACGATGGGGCCTAAGCCACATACGCGCACGAGTGCACGCCCTGCGAACGCCTTGTCGGCCTCCAGCGTCCGGTGCTCCAGCTCGGTCGGCACCAAGATCAACAGCGGATGTCCAGTCATCGCCCTTAGTGTGCGCTGCGAGAGTCACTATGCTCAAGTGCATGCAAACGAAGTCTCCGCTGTTGGCCGTTCTGGGGCTTTTGTGCGCGCTGGTCACCAGCTGTGCCGCGCCGGACCCGGTGGGCCATGTGTTGGCCGTGTCCAAAGACGATGACCGTGTGCTCGAGTTGCTACGCACCTTGTGCGAAGACCATGCACCGCGCTTGACTGGTTCGCGCAAGGCCGATGAGGCGTGCGAGTGGACGCGCGCGCAGTTCGAGTCCTACGGGCTTGAAGCGCGCCTCGAAACCTGGGGGATGGCTCCTGCGCGCTTTGATCGCGGGCCTAGCTATGGTCGCATCGTTGGAGACCCAGCACTTGAGCTAGATTTCTTGACACCTTCCTGGACGGTAGGAACGGCCGGCGTGGTGCGTGGTCCTGCGGTCCTTGAGCCCAAGGACGAAGCTGCGCTCGCGAATCTGGTGGCAAGACGCGGAGCCGAACCGTTTCGTGGTGCGTGGATTGTGCGCACAGCGGAGCGCTTGGAGCCCAAGTGGTTGCGCCACTTGGACGGGCTGTACGACGCGCAGAGCGCTGCCGGCATCCTGCGTGCCGGTGCGAAGAGTGGCTTGTTGTTGATGTCGGGTGATATGCAAGCCAAGTCACGCGGCAAGCGTCCCGCGATTCGTGTACGTTTCGATCAGCACGAGGAGCTGCAAGCACGCGTCACACGTGGAGAGACGGTGGAGCTGGAGTTCCTGATCGACAATCGCTTCGAGGATGGACCTGTGCCGTGCGCGAATGTGGTCGCGGACCTCGTCGGTACAGAGTTCCCGCACGAGTATGTGCTGGTGCAGGGCCACCTGGACACTTGGGACGGTGCGCAAGGTGCGCAAGACAACGGTAGTGGAGTCGCCACCACGATGGAGGCTGCGCGCGTGTTGGCGAAGAGTGGCGTGCGCCCGCGCCGCACGATTCGTTTTGTGCTGTACACAGGGGAAGAGCAAGGCTTGTACGGATCGCAGGGCTATGTGCGCGATCATGCCGACGAGTTAGAGCACATCAGCGTTGTGTTGAACCACGATGGCGGCGGTACCTACTTGGAAGGCTTGGATGCGACCTATGCCATGTTGCCTGACATGGAACCGCTAGCTGCTCAACTGCGTGCGCTCGATCCTGAGCGTGGGTTTGCGCTGCGTGAAGTCGAAGGCTTGCGGAACAGTGGTGATTCAGACCACGCGCCCTTCGTGGGTGCTGGTGTACCCGCATTCTTCTGGAAGCAAAGCGAGCGTGACTACGAGTTCGTGCACCATACGCAACACGACACCTTCGCGAATGTGCCCTACGACGAAGTGCGCCACAGCGCCAAGGTCGTGGCGGCCGCAGCGATCTACTTTGCGAACCTTGATCACAAGCTCGATCGCACCGACATGAAGCCATTGCCGCGCCGCTCGATGGGCGTGAGTTTGAGCGAGTCGTGCCAAGTGGAACGGGTGACCAAGGACTCGCGTGCCGCTGTGGCAGGCATGCAAGTGGGTGACCGCGTGCTCTCGGTGGACGGGCAAAGCGTGACTGCTCGCAACGCGCTCACGGACCTCGTGCAACAGCTATCCGCGCGGCAGCGCTTCCTTGTGGAACGGGCCGGATTGCAGGTGGAGTTGACCTTGGATTGGACCTCCGACCCGGACGAGTCCGAGCGCGCAGCCCGCCAAGCACGCCGCGCGGCGTGGCTGGCCGCGCGCGGGAGACGCGACTGATGCCGCAACCTGCGGATTACTAAGCACTTGCCACGGCCGCTCGCCATCTATCGGCGGCGGCCGTTTCCTTGTCCAATCTTGATGACTGCTGGGCATCCTCTCCAGCTCCCTCAAGAACCCCGAACCAGCACCATGCGCTATCACCTCTCCCTGGCCGCTTTGGCCGCAGTTGCTTGCTCCACCGTGGCGCAAGCTCAAGATTCGGTCTCCAAGATCAATGGCCTGCCCGGCGACGCAGTGGATGCCCACGCGCCCGCGGAACAGATCAACGACTTCGTGGTCGACCTGACCGTTGCGCGCTCCAGCTGGGGCAACGCATTCGGCATCGCGCCGCTGGCGAAGACCAGCATGCAGCGCAACACAGCTCCGCTGTTCTTCAACGGCATCGCGAACGCGCAAGCGATCTCGAAGACGGTGGCGACGAATGTGCCGTTCTTGCGCTCGAGCTATGACTATTGGAATCAGCCGGGCTTTGGCGTGAACAACAACAGCACGCGCAATGATGCCGGCACTCCGCTGGCGACGGCGGGTTTCACGGGCGCGCGCTTTGGCTTCGCCACGGCGGAGTTCATGGATGGCGATCCGACGGGCACTAGTCTCGCCAATGTGATCGGCGGTGTGGCGCACATGACGACGGCGCGTCCCTCGCGCTTGTATGTGTCGCGCGTTGTGGGTGCCTCCAACAGTCCTTCGGACAGCTGCAATCTGGCCTCGTTTGGCATGGGCTCCGTGGATGATGCGGGCAATGTGCACTTCCGCGCGGATGCCTTTGGCGCACTCGCTTGCGGCGTCTTGTCGCCTTTGACGGGCAACAACTTGTTCCGTGTGGCTCTCGCAGCGCGCAGCCCCTTGGTCAACGTGCTGTCGTCGGCCGGCCCCACGGACACGGCGGCATCATCACACTTGTTGGTGGCCTCGACGGTCACGCACAACACCCCCAACATCATCCCGAGCAGTGTCGCCGGTCGTCCGATCTTGATCGGTACGAACTTCAACCGTCAGCACGTGTTCGAACAAGTTGCAGGCAGCGTCGTGGCTTCCACCGCAAGCACGCAGTTCGCACCGGGCATCAGCGATCACCGTGGTGCGTTGGGCTACACCGCGCACAACTTCCCGAACTTGTTTGCTGGTTCGGTCAATGGCACGGCCGGCATTCTCGCCCGCACCACTACCGCCAGTGGCTTCTGCGGCGCGCTGAACTTGATTGGTCTGGATGCCAACGGTGGTTTCCTCGCACCGCGCGCCTTGGTGTTGCCGGCGCTGGTCAATGATCCCGAGTCGCCGACTTGGAACAGCCAAGTTGCCGGTGGTTCGCAGGAGTTTGACCACTACCACGACCAAACGGCCTTCCAAGGCGGCAACTCGCAGATGGGCTTGGGCGCCGATCAGCAGGGCAACTTGCTGGCAGCTGGCGTGGTGTACTACGCCTTCACGCCGCCTTCGCTGACTCCGTTCACGAACCCGAACAACTACATCGCGGTGTGCAAGGTCGACGCCATCACCGGCGCCCTGTCGTGGACAGCGGCCGCTTGGACGCGCGAAGCGGGTGCAGTGTCGGACGGCAAAGTCATCTACCAGAATGGCACCACACGCATCGGTCGTTTGCGCGCCTTCATCGGTGCCACCGCGCCGACTGGCCCCACGATGACGGCTCCGATGATTGACTCGGTGGGCAACGTGTGGTTCGTCGGTTCCTTCGAACGCGACAGCGCGCCCGGTACGGTTTCGGTCGGTGTGTTCCGCGCGGTGCTGGACTCCGCCACCTTCAGCTACAAGTTGGAGTTGGTGTTTGCCCAAGGTGATGTGTTTGCGGGCCGCAACTCGGGCCGTAGCTATGTGATCTCCTTCTTGCGCCTGAACGATTCCAACTCGATCTCGTCGGGTGCCGCCTACTCGGGCAACATCACGGGCTCGGCCTTCCTTGGCCAATCGCCCGCGGGTTTGTCGACGAGCGACTCGCGCACGCTCGGCGGCATGGTGATTTCGGCGCAGATCACGTATGACAACAACGGCGATGGTGTCTACGCACCGTCGACGGGCACGACCGGCACAGCTGGCAGCCCTGACGAGGACTACCAAGTGCTGCTCTACTTGACAGCGTCCTCTGATTGCAACAACAACAGCGTGCCGGATGACTCTGAGATTGCCGATGGCCTCGCGAGCGATGTCAATGCGAACGGCGTCATCGACACCTGCGAAGGTGTGGTGGGTGTGGCCTTCTGTTTTGGTGATGGCTCGGGTGCGCAGTGCCCCTGTGGCAACAACGCGGCTCTGGGTGCTGGCACAGGTTGCGCCAGCTCGTTGGGCGTAGGCGCGAACTTGGCGGCCAATGGCATCGCCAGCCTCGCCAATGACACGGTACAGCTGGTGGGCACCGGCATGCCGAACAGCAATGCGTTGTACTTCCAAGGCACGACGCAGCAAGCTGGTGGCAACGGCGCGCCCTTCGGTGACGGTTTGCGCTGCGCAGGCGGCACAGTGGTGCGTCTGGGCACGAAGACCAACGTCGCGGGTCAGTCGCGCTATCCGGTGGGTACTGATCTGCCGGTGTCGGTGCGCGGCCAAGTCAGCGTGCCCGGTGTGCGTACCTACCAAGCGTGGTATCGCAACGCCGCGGTCTTCTGCACCGCGAGCACCTTCAACTTGAGCAACGGCTACTCCATCACGTGGACGCCCTGATCTAAGTAGAGGCTACGAGGCCTACGCCCCACGCCCCACGGGTGGTGGGGCGAGTGGCGAAGATCGCGCGCGAGTCATGCACGGCATACTCGCGCGCACTTATGTGGAAGCCGTACTCCTTGGTGTCGCTTGTAGTCCTGGCCGCTTGCACACAACCAGATGCGGCGCCCGCTGCGAAAGCCCAGGTTGATGCGGCCCTCGCCAGCGCCGAGGAAGCGCTCCAGATGGGGGATCCGTCGACAGCGGTCATGCACTTGCGCGCAGCAACCGCCGTCGAACCGCAGGATGTGCGTTTGCATCTGGCTTTGGCCCGCGTGTACCAGCGCAATGGCCGCGCGCAAGATGCGCTGGCTGAGTATGAACTGCTGCTGTCGCTTGGTGTGCGCGATGATGCGGTGTCCATTGAGCGGGCGACTGCTCTGGCGCAATGCGCACGCTACACGGAGGCGCGCACAGAGTTCCTGCGCTTGCGTGGTGCGACCAGTACGCAAGCGGTGGCCGAGTACAACCTGGGCTTGCTAGCCATGCAGGAAGGAAGCGTGCGCGAGGCCTTGCAGTACTTCGAGGCGGTCTACGCCGCCCAACCTGCTTGGGCTCCGGTGCGCCGTGAGTTGGCTCGTGCATTGCTGGCAACGAGCGAGGTCTCTGCGAGTACAGCCCAACGCGCGTTGGATTTGTTGGTGACCGAAGCGGATGCCCACGCCACGGATTGGCGCGCGTGGGAGGCTATCGGTGATGCTTGGACAGTGCTTGGGGATCGTGAAGCAGCTCTGCAAGCCTACGTAGAAGCGCTACGTTTCGGCCAGAATCCGGCGAGTGTGGAAGATCGCTACAAGCGCACCGTGCGCGCGATGCGCGAGAACACTGCCCAGCGCTGAGTCCGGGTTGCAGATGCGAGACAGACTTGCAGGCTGCACTTGGCGCGCTCCGCGGCTGTAGTTACAACGTACACCGTGTACTGAGTACACCTCCGTGCGGCGACCGTATTTCGTCGCGGAGTTTCTACCTCTTGGATTTTGGATATCTGCGCCATCATGCACTCTGCTCATTCGCTCCCCGTTGCGCGTACTCGCAGCTTGTGGTTCTTCGGCTTCCTCGCTGTGTTCAGCTTGCTTGTCAGTTGCGGAGACGGAGGTGGTTCACGCTTTGTGCTGCCGCCGGCCTCGCAACTGGGGCTCGATAGCATCGAGCCCAACACAGGTCCTGCGACTGGCGGGACACTAGTCACCATCACAGGCACGGGGTTCGCTCCCAATGCCCGCGTGCGCTTCGGCTCCGCGTATGCCACCAATGTAGTGGTGCTGCAGCCCACAGAGTTGCAGTGCGAGACACCGGCCGGAGTGCCGAGTACGGTGGATGTCACCGTAGAAGTCGGTACGCTGGAGATCACTCAAGCTGACGGTTGGATCTGGTTGGATCCTGCCGATGTGTTGCAGCTTACGAACCTGACTCCTACGCATGGACCTGCGTGCGGTGGTACGCGTGTGCGTATCTCAGGCTCGGGCTTCAACTCTGCATGGAGCTACAGCGTTGCGTTTGGTGGCCAAGCTGCGACGGATGTATCCGTGGTGTCTGCGTCGATTCTGGAGTGCACCACTCCTGCAGGCACACCAGGTACGACGGTCGATGTGGTTGTGACGTGCCCTCAACAGGGTACCGAGAGCTTGACCGCTGCCTGGACTTGGGATGAGGACTCGGCTTTGTCTTGCGACTTGAACGCTGATGGACAACCGGACCTTGTCGTTACGGCCCCCATGGACTCGACCGTCGCTCCCCAAGCCGGTGCGGTCTACGTGTGGTTCGGCGGGGCCGGCTTGTTGACTACCCAAGGACAAACCTCGGAGACTGCCGATCTCATCGTGCGTGGTTCACAGGCTGGTGATCAGCTCGGTAGTGCCGTGTTCACAGGCGATGTGGATCTGGATGGTCATATGGACTTGGTGGTGTCAGCGGCAGGCGCCGATGTGTCCGGTTTGCTTGACGCTGGGCGGGTCTATGTCTTCCGCGGTCCGTTTACTGGCTCCCCGCAGGTTCTTTTCGCGGCTAATGCTGCTGTGACTCTCGTCGAGCCGCAGCCGCAAGCCGGCTCCGGTTTTGGCAGCGCCATCTCCGGCGGAAAGATCGAGGCGGAGGATGGCTATGCGCTGTGCGTAGCTGCTCCCTATCGTGACTGGCCGCAACGCATGGATGCGGGCTGCGCGTACCGGTATCGACTGTCCACTACTTTAGACACGAACAATGCGGTCACTCTCGTTGCGACTCTCGCAGCCCAGTACGAAGGCTCGCGGGCCGGAGACCTGCTTGGTGCGCAAGTGCTGCTACTCCCGGCAAGTGTGGTGGAGCCGGAGAGCGCATTGCTCGTGGCGGCACCACGCGCGGATCCGGTGGCAGGCGTGATGCTGCATGATGCAGGCGAGGTCTATCGTCTGCGCGGCGCGCGCCTAAGCCTCAGCGGCACCGTGTCGGACGCGGGGGTCTGGCATGGCGAATCCGCTGGCGACCTCTATGGTTCCTCTATGGCGAGTGGTGACCTGGATGGGGATGGACTGCTGGATGTCGCTGTCGGCGCCCCCGAAGCATGGAGCCCCACACTTTCGCAGCGTACCGGTCGTGTGTACCTCCATCTAGGCGCCTACCCAGCGACAGCCTTGGTGCGTGCAGGTTTGCCGAGCCACACCTCCTTCGGTCAGACGATCGCATTGGTGGATGTGGATGCAGATGGCCGTGCCGATCTGTTGGTGGGAGCACCGCGCGCCGACTACCTCGCCACGGACAATGGCCGTGGCTACTTGTACTACTCCACCAGTTTGCCCGCGTACTTGAATGCGTTGGGGGCCGATGCGCTCTTTCACGGCACTACGCAGCCGTGGAGCAGCTTTGGTCGCGGTGTGACGGCGCTCGATCTGGACGCCGATGGTCGACTCGATCTGGTTTGGTCCGCTGACCGCAGTGATAGCGGTCGCGGGCGTTTGCACTTGTACCGCGGAACGGATTCGTTGTGGAGCGGGATGGTCTCCGCCGACGACAACACCGCCTCGATTCAGGGCGCGACGCCAGGCATGACGCTTGGCGCCGCGCTGTGGGCCGTGCGCTAGGCCCTCAGGGCCACAAGCCTTGCGTGTTCACATAGACACGCACTCCACCGCGTTCGGGGTCATCTTTGCTAGCGGGGATGGTGGCGGCGATGTCGAGCCAGCCGTCACCATCTACATCACCGATCGACACGCGGTTCTTACCGGTCAGTCCTTCGAGTTTGCCAGCGGCAGCGAAACGGCCCGTGCCGTCTCCGCGCCAGACCACGACACCTTGACCAATGGTGGCGAGCACGAGATCGGCATCACCATCTCGGTCTAGATCCGCCACTGCGAGTGCGCGGTGATCGGCATGATGGTCAGGTCCGGTAGGAGCGGTGCTGTTGGCGGCGAGAGGTGCCGACACCAGCGACCATGCGCCCGTGCTTGCATCGCGTTGCCAGACGCCGAATGTGTGGTGAGCCGTACGGCGTGCAGGATCGGCGAGACCTGCGCAGGCCACATGCACAGGACCGTCATGGCGCAAACGCACCAGTGCCGCACTGTAGAGGATGTTGCCGATGGTGGGCTTCGGCAGACCTTCGGATGCATCGACAAAGCACACAGTCTCGGGTTGGTCGGCATCCGTACGACGCAGTAGCACTTTCAAGCCACGCTCGCACGCCAGCAGCAAGTCTTCACGCCCGTCGCCATCGATGTCGCCGGCCTCCACATCGCGGCCCATGGAACCGCAGTCGGGCAGCTTGACCTTGGTTTGCAGTTCAAAGGTGCCATCGCCACGGCCACGCCACAGCTGCAGACCGCCCTGGAACTGACCGATCCCGGCCAGATCCGCATGCGGATCACCATCGAGATCGCACAGGGTGAGATCCAACTGAAGTTCGGGACAGAACTGCGCTTGGGGTTCGCGCTGCGATACCAACTGCCACTCGCGCGCCTCGGTCTGTGTGTAGACGCGCACACCATCCAAGTGAGCCGCGAAGACCAGGTCACTGCGGCCATCACCGTTCACATCGCGTACGACGGCCGAGCCGTAGCCCAGATCGCGTTGGATGCCTTGCACGCGCAACTCCCAGCGCGGTTCGGTGCTGGAGTAGTAGACATGCAAGCCATCTTCTTCGCGGTTGCTGACGATCATGTCGGCGCGTTGATCGCCATCAAGGTCGGTCAGGAGCGGATAGCCGATCCAAGTGCCGCTGCGCGGCAGACCGCTGTCAAAAGCACGCAACGGCAGGATGGGCACGGCCGCCAAGGCTGGTGTTGCACTTGGAAGTTGCGGACTTGCGGGCCCACCAACTACGCTGGGCTTGCGTTGAGCGTCCAAGTCACTGTCAGGTGTGCATGACAACAGTGCAAAGGCGCAGACGATAGAGCCGCTCCAAGCGGCTCGTTGCACAGTCGGGAATGAGTATGT
>JBILXQ010000367.1:0-3396 GCA_044378375.1 Planctomycetota bacterium | reverse complement strand
CGCGCCAAAGTCAGCACACG
This sequence comes from Planctomycetota bacterium, assembly GCA_044378375.1. Taxonomy (GTDB): domain Bacteria; phylum Planctomycetota; class UBA1135; order UBA1135; genus SXXH01. The sequence continues at coordinate 3,376 of JBILXQ010000367.1, read as the reverse complement.
AGGTGGGCTCGCCATTGCCGCTGATGGCAATGTCTTTCCAAACACGTGCGCCCTCCGGAACGCGCGTCGTCATGAAGTCTCCCTGCAGCATGTTCTGCAGGAACCCGCGCAGCTCACGTTCCAACAGACCCAGATCGCAGCGCGGCGCGTCACCCCACACCAGCCCGGGCACTTGACAGTACACACAGCGCCAATTGCAGGCGTTGTTGGTGTTGAGGTTGATGCCTACCGACACACCGCCGGCGCGGCGCGAGACGACCGGGTAGACATAGGTCAGTCCGGCGCTGCCGCGATCATGATCATCGACAGAGAGGCTCGTCATGTGCGTGGGCAGCAGCGTAGCATCTCGCGCATGAGCACTCCTCCCGATGCCTCCAGCTATCCGCTGCATGTCGATGAGGTCGAGCTAGAACGCTTGCGCTGGCAACACGAGGTCTGGGGTGACTTGGCCACGGACTTGTTCGACCGTGTGTCTGTGCGGCCGGGGATGCGCGTGTTGGATCTGGGTTGTGGGCCGGGCTTCGTGACCCTCGAACTGGCTCGGCGTGTAGGTCCGGAGGGACAGGTCGTAGCTCTCGACGCCTCCGCTGCTTGGCAGGCACACCTTGCTCGGGAATGCCAGCGCCAAGGCCTCACCAACATCGTGCCTGTGCAGGCGCGCTTCCAAGAGGCGGACTTTGCGCCGCAGTCCTTTGACTACATCTACGCGCGCTGGTTCTGGAGCTTTGTGCCCGATCCATGCCGCGAGGCGGCCCGCGTGGCGCGCTGGCTTGCTCCGCACGGTGTGATCGCGTTGCAGGACTACCATCACGAAGGCATCGCGCTGACGCCGCCGTCGCGTGGGTTCGTCGCCGTGGTGCGTGGACTGCGTGCGCTGTACCAGCAACATGGCGGGGACGCCTTTGTGGCCGCCAAAGTGCCCGCGATGTGGGCCGCGGCTGGCCTGCGTGCGCTGGACTACACACCTGTGGTGCGAGCCGGTGGTCCCACCAGTGCGGTTTTTCGCTGGGCGGACAGCTTCTTCCCGCGGTATGCGGCCAAGCTGCGCGATGGCGGTTGGATCTCGGCCGACGAGTGGGAAGAATTTGTGACAGACTGGTCCGCGCGGCGTGTAGACGCAAGCTCCCTCTTCTGGTCGCCTGCCGTAGTCACCGCGGTGGCTGTCAAGGATGCTTGACGCTTGGTCCGCGACTGCTGGTCAGCGCGGCAGCAACGTTTCGCGCAGCTTGGGATTCTCGAGCATCGGCGCAAAGAGCGGATCACGCGCTAGCTCGGCCAGTTGCTTGGGCGTCACTGGCGACTTGCGCAAGGTGTCCGCCGCATCCTTGACCTTGCCTTCCTGCATATAGCAGCGCGCGATGCCGATGGCTGCAGTGTCCTGTTTGGCGCGCAAGTCACGCGCCGAGAGTTCCAGCGCCTTTTCGTAATCCTTGCGCGCTTCCTTCCACTCTTGCATGCGGTACAAGACCGTGCCGCGAGCTTCGAACGATTGGGCCCAGTCCGGATTGCGTTGGATCTGGTCCTCATAGTCGGCCAACGCTTCGCGCTTGGCGCGTCCGTCGCCGCTCACCGCCAACAACACCAAGGCCGCTTCGCGCGTTGTCGCACCTGGCATGTCCGCCAACTTGCGCAGCGACTTCTTGATGTCCGAGGTGAACGACTTTGCTTGCGGCGCCAAGGCCTCCAACAAGCGCTGACGATCCTCGGGGCGCGGTGCCGGATCACTCGCAAAGGAGATCACCGCCAGCATGTGCTGTTCATTGAGCGCGTCGGGCACAGCCGCGTAGTAGCGCGCGAGTGCATCCACATTGCGTCCCGCTTCGTTCGGGTTCTTGACGATCGCCAGAATGCGCGGCGCATGCGCCGCACTCTTCGATTCGACCACAGCATCGACCGCCGCGCGCACCACCTCGGGGCGCGGGTCCTTGAAGGCCTCGTCGATGGTCTGATCCGCCATTGGGCCGCCCATGCGCGCCAACGCCGTCAACGCTGCACCACGCGATTCGGTGGGACCATTGCGCCACAAACCCGCCAGAGCAGAGGCCGCCGGCGCATTGTCCGGCGCACTGCCGAGCACACGGATCACATTGATGCGGCCCTCCGGCGAAGAGTTTTGGGCCATCTTCACCAGGTCTTCGGTAAAGCTGCGCGGCTGCAACGCCTCGAGCGCTCCTGCCACCACGCGCGCAGCCAACTTCTGCGCATCGTTTCCCGCCACGCCGGGCTCGAGACGCGGCAACAACAGCGGCGTCGCTTCGGGGCCGACCCCCGCCAACCTCTCCCGCAAAGCCAGCAAGGCCACTTGATCGCGCGCTACAGCAGCAGCATCGATCTCTTTCAGAATCGCATCGGTGCGCTCGCGCAATGTCGACAACAACGCATCCCTTTGCGCACGGGCTTTCACTAGATATTCCTGCAGCGACCCGCGGCCGTCCGAGGCACTCGGCGACTGGGCGGTCAACAGCAGGCTAAGCAGGGGAACGATCAGAGGAGCGGCCATCGCCGCTCATGATGCCCCACGGCGCGGCGGCTTGACAATGACTGCGCCGCGGCGGCGTTCGACTAGGCGGGTGGTGGACGGGGAGTCGGGTTGGGGGTCGGGGCGGGTGGGCGCGGCCATGTGGCCGGGCGGCGCGCCGTAGAGGGCGCGGAGGCGGAGGCGGTTGCGGAACACGAAGCCGAGCATGGTGTAGGGGGTGTTTCGACCTGGGGAGAGGGAGAAACTGAAGCCCTTTGATACTGGCCCTGATGATTGTGCAGCGCCTTGGAAACAAAAGCGGAATGGGTGCGTCAGTCCGTGGCTTGCGCACGTCTAGATCTAGTTAGCTAGTCCCGGCACGAGGCCTGGGATGACCTCCCAGAGGCCTGTGCGGGCTCCCTCGTGCTCGTTGGTGAGCCCCCTAGGCCGATGGCGACCAGCTCTGCCTCTAGGACGGCCACGGGGGGACTGCCCACGATTTCTTGGCGTTTGCGCGGCCCACCCTGATTCCTGAGCCCGCCGTGCTGGTTCTAGCCCTCAAAGATCGTGCACAATCGTCGGGGCCAGTATCCCATGCGTGCCCCCGTCCCTCACTCCCCCGACATCGCCGTCATCGGCGGCGGCCACGCCGGCCTCGAAGCCGCCCTCGCCGCCCGCCGCCTCGGCTGCTCCGTCGCCCTCATCTCCCTCCGCCTCGACAAACTCGGCGAGATGAGCTGCAACCCCGCCATCGGCGGGCTCGGCAAGGGCCAGATCGTCTGTGAGATCGATGCGCTCGGAGGGGCTATGGGGCGCCTGGCGGATGAGACGGGGATCCAGTTCAAGATGCTCAATGGGGGCAAGGGCGCGGCGGTGAGGGGGCCGCGTTGCCAGAGTGATCGGCACAAGTACCGCGAG
>JBILXQ010000366.1:0-3402 GCA_044378375.1 Planctomycetota bacterium | reverse complement strand
GAGCTCGGCCCGCCCGAACTGGCGTGCGTTCTCGACGGGTGGTTACAACACCAGCAACCAACCGGTGGCGCGTGACCCGGACAACGACCCGGTGGCTTTGGGCGGCTTCAACCCGAACTCGACACCGACGCCGGGCGCGCCGACCTTGAACTCGGACAACTCGCTGTACATCGGCCAACTGGATGTGGTCACCCGCATCAGCCGCATGTACTCGCACTGGTTCGACACCACGATCACCAGCACGGTGGTGCGCTTTGACGAGCCCATCCTCGAGCCGGCCGCGAACCTCCAGCCGACCGGTACCTCGGTGGCGCTGGCGTTCCGTGGTGCGACTCAGGTGCAAACCGCTGCGCACCGCACGAACGCGGAAGACCTAGATCAGTACGGCGATCGCCGTCCGGATGCTACGACGAACCCGGGCACGCCGCCCGTGTTCCTGAACAATGACCGTACTTGGAAGAGCACCTTGGCCTCGTTGTCGAACAACCCGACGACGGGCGCACCGGGCGCTCGCTACTTCCAAGTGCGCGTGACATACACCTCCAACAACGAGACGTCGCTGTCGCCCGAGATCAGCTCTCTGGGCTTCGCGTGGCAGGAGTGATCTGCGCAGCAGGTCAACCCGTACTCCCGCAACCTACTCCTTAGCGACACTCACGACTCTAGGTCCTAAAGCACCCCATGAAGCTCACGAACTACTGCAATCTGCTTGGCGTACTCGCTCTAGCGGCGACGTTCGGTGCCTGCTCCGCCGGCTCGGATGGTTCGGGCGGCGGCGAATCCGGTTCGCTGGCCATCGACAACATTTCGGTGCCTTCGAATGCACAATGGCAGATCAACCGCCCTGTCGCCATCACCTTCGGCGGTGAGGTGGACTTCTCCACCGTTAGCCTCAACACCATTCAACTCTTCGAGCAGGGAGGCGTGCCGGTCGTCGGCGAGTTCTCCTTCGCCGTGGATGCGAACGGTGTGGCACGCCGCAATGTGATCGAGTTCCAGCCGCGCTGCCCGCAGAACGCCGACTTGTCGGACGCGGGCTTCCAGCCGGGTGGTCGTCAGTACACCCTGAACATCGTGGGCTCCGAGACGGGCTCGGGCACGACGGTGCGCTCGGTGGGTGGTGCACCGGTGCGCAGTGGTCGTACGGTGAACTTCAACACGCCGAATTCGACTGACTTCTCGGTGTTGTTCTTGGACCAGCGTCCCGGTTCTCCCGCCGGCATCGTGGTGCGCGCGGACGACAAGGATGCTCGTACGGACGGCAGTCACATCCGTCTGGCTGGCGACGACAGCTCGCGCGAGTACTTCACGGCACCGCCCGAAGCGGCCACCGATGCCGACATCACCGGTGCTTTGACGAGTCCGGATTTCCGCGCGCCGCTGAACTTGTACAGCAGCTTGCAGTCGCGCATGGATATCGTGGTGGCGATCGATCAAGCGGTCGATCCGTCCGAAGACAACATCTCGCCCACGCGCGTGCCGCTCGAGTATTTGGAGTCGGGCACCGCGGCGACCGGCACTTGGCTGTCGGTGGACAGCGAGGTGCGCCTCGAGTCCAACTGCTCGGGCACGGGCGCTCTGCTGGTCGTTTCGCCGCGCGGTGTGTTGCCGCAGGGCCGCACCGTGCGCTTGCGCTTCACTGAAGAGTTCCGCGACCTGTCGGGCGAGCGCTACTTGCTGCCGCAGACCTTGCTGAGCTTCATCGTGGACACGGCCACCAATCCGGGCACTACGGACGCCGGTGACACGGCCGACGAGTACCGCGAGGAGTTCTTGGTGGGCGGCACGACGGTCGGTTCCAACCAAGATGTCACGACCGCGAGCGACGCTGCTCCGGCCGCGTGGGGTCAGGGCGAGTTGTCCGCTGGTTTTGCCTTCGGTGGCAGCGGCGGTCCGGGTGGTGCCTTTGACTGGACGGTGGAAGCACCGACCGGCAGCACCATCGTCAACTTTGACACCTCGTTCCAGCAAATCACCAACACCGACCAAAGCATCACCCAAACGATCCTGGGTGGTGTGGTGGATGTGCGTAACTTGACCGTGCCGGCCAACGTGACGTTGCGCGTGCTCGGTCCGAACCCGCTCACTATCCGCGCCACGGGCGATGTGGTGGTGGCTGGCAAGATCGACATCAGCGGTTCCAGCAACCGCGGCGTCGTGACATTCAGCTCGACCAACATCCCCGAGCAAGGTGCTTCCGGTAACGGCGGCGGTGGTCGCGGTGGTATTGGTTCGATCCTGACGACCCAGAGCACGCCGGCTGGCGAAGACGGCTACGGGCCGTTCAACACACCTGGCCAAGGTGGTGGCGGTGGTGATTCGGGTTGGGCAACGACGACCACCGAGAACACGCGTCGCGGTGCAGGTGGTGGCGGTGGTGCGTTCGGTCGCGACACTTTGCTCGCTAACGGCATCTGCCCCGACCAAACCATCATTGGCTTGGATGCGGAACCGGGCGCCTCGGGTGGCCCGGGTGGCAACAGCGCGGTGCTCGGCATTGGTGTGCGCGCCCGCGGTGGCCGCATCGGTGCGCGTCCGTTCACGGACTCGAGCGCTACCAACGACTTCTTTGGCACCGTGGTGACGGCCAGCGGCCCGCTGCGCGGCGAACTCGGCAGCCCCTGGGCCGGTTCCGGTGGCGGTGGTGGTGGCGATTCGTCCCAAGTGGGCGCCAACGGTAGCTGGCCGCCTCCGTTCACGCCTACGGGCGATGAAAAGGGCTCGGGCGGCGGCGGCGGTGGTGGTCAGTTGATCATCTACTGCCTCGGCGATGTGCGCTTCGTGGGCACGGGCTTGATCCAGAGCAACGGCGGCACCGGTGGTGGCGGCGAGAACACGTCCGGCATCAACCGCGTGGGCGGTGGTTCGGGCGCCGGTTCGGGCGGCCACATCATCATCCAGTCGGCCGGTCAGATCGACTTCAGCGGCTTGACCAGCAACAACGGCGGCCTGCGCGCCCGCGGTGGTCAAGGTGGTGAAGGCGGCGGCGGCCTCGGTGGCGCTGGCCCCTACGGCACGGAAACGGGTGCCAACCAAGACTTGCTCATCCACGGCGGCGTGGAAGAGCGTCGCGCGTACGGCACGACTCCGCCCTGCGCCGTGACCGGCAACGCGTCCACACAGTTCGGCACCTTCTTCGACGCGGGCTGCCAGTGCTTGGTGGGTACCGGTGGCGACGGTGGTCCGGGCCTGATTCAGTTGCACGTGAACAGCCTTACGGACATCGTGCCCCCGGGTGGCGCGGTCTCGCTCTCGCAGTGCATCCGTCCGCCGGCAGTCGGCCAAATCGTGGGCACTACGCCCAACAACAACCCGTTGTTGTGGTCGCGCCTCTTGCCGGCCTTCGGTCGCATCTCGAAGGGTCAGTCGGGCTGGTTCCGTATGGGTGCCACGAACGTGTCG
>JBILXQ010000365.1:0-3410 GCA_044378375.1 Planctomycetota bacterium | reverse complement strand
CGGTTCGTCACGACGGTACTCATCACGCGGACCACGATCATCGCGCGAGTAGCCGTACTCTTCGCGACGCGGCTCGTCACGACGGTAGTCGTCACGGGGACGATCATCACGGGCACGATCATCACGACGGGGCTCGTCGCGACGGTAGTCGTCACGCGGGCCACGATCATCACGGCGCGGCTCATCACGCCCAGCGCGTGCCGGCGCGCGATCGTCACGACGCGGTTCATCACGACGCGGTTCATCACGGCGTGAATCGAAGCGACGGGGCTCGTCACGACGGGGTTCCTCACGGCGAGGCTCATCACGACGATAGTCGTCGCGCGGGCCGCGATCGCTGCGCGGGCGCTCGTCACGGCGCGGCTCGTCACGACGCGCATCCGACGGGCCTTCATCGCCCCACGACTGGTCGCGCGACGCTTCGCGCGGCTGGTCGCGCATCTCGCCTTGCTCGCCACCACCTTCACCACCCTCGCGGCGGCCACGGCCACCACGACGACCGCGGCGACGGCGGCGGCTATCGCCACCACGCTCATCCGCAGCGCCTACGTCCTCGCGCGGTGCGTCAGCATCACGTCCAGAGTCGTACTCGCCACTGGCGTGCACTTTGGCCGCTTGCGCAGCAGCAGGACGCTGCTCGCGGCGCTCACCACCGCGATCTCCACCACGCTCATGGCGCTCATGACGGTGCGGACGGCGGTCATCACGCGGAGCTTGCGGACGACGCTCGAGCTCGAAGCCATCGGTGCGCACCTCGCCCACATCGAGGAACTCGGTGGGCACCGGGTCCGACAACCACAGCGAGTAGCGATCGTAGAAGTGAATGCCAGCAGCGCTGGCTTCGCGTGCACGCACGGTCACCACGGCGTACTCGCGGCCCAAGCGACGCCCCATCTCGACGGCATCTTCTTCGCTCGCCGCGAGGTGCAGGAAGCGGCGACGGCCGCTGCGCAGACCGTGACGACGCGCGCGTTCGGCATCGGGGCGTGACACGCCTACATAGACGGCCTCGGGCGGTTCGCTCGGCTCACCGGGCTCGATCGGGATCGAGTGACCATAGAGCGCACGCACCTTGTCTTCGCGCACTTCGTAGCGGCGACGGTCGCCGGAGTCGACAGCGGCTTGCACATCAGCGGCCTCAATAGGCTCGCCCAGCTTTTCAGTAAGCGCATGGACGACCTCACCCAGATCCGCCCAGCCGTATTGGTCGACGCGCAGGTCGAACTCCTCGGGCTGGTGGCGCAACATGTAAGCGAGAGAGCGAGTGATGCGTTCGATGAGATCTTGATTCGTCATGGAGAGTCGCTGAAGCGCACGGCGCATAGGCGCCGGCAAGGGAGAGGTCTCGGGTTGAGAAGTCGCGCACCACCAGGTTGGGCGTGCGGCGAGTCGGGTTAGGTATGCGTCGAGTTGTTGGCCGTTCGAGCGTCAGGGCGCGACACGGACTCGGGCGTTTGAGACCCGGATTCTAGCTAGGCAGCCTAAGGGCGCGTCAAGGATGTGCGCCAAACAGCGCAAAACTCAGTAGCGCGGGAAGCTCGGGTCCACCTCTCGCGACCACCGCTCGACGCCTCCCACGAGGTTCCAGACGGATTCGAAGCCCAAACGGTCTAGGGCGCTGGCCACCGAGGCGCTGCGCACCCCGTGGTGACAGATGCACACCGTGGGGGCCTCCGGGTCGAGCTCTTGGACCCGCAACGACAGTTCCGAAAGCGGCAACAAGGTCGAGCCCGGCAGGACACCGAGGGCATGCTCCTCGGGCTCACGCACATCCAACAGCACCAGCTGCTCGCCCGCATCGAGGCGGGCTTTGAGCTCAGTTGGGCGCAGTGAGTGCATGGTCATCGCTGTGAGGTCTTACCGCTGCACAGGCAAAGCGGGACGATCGCACTGCGCGGGCACGGGCACACCAAGCAGCGTCAACACGGTGGGCGCGAGGTGCAACAGATCAGGTCCCTCCGGCGGCAGCGTGACGCTGCGATTGCTGTAGAAGATGCCGCGCACCAAGTCGCCTGCGACCGAGACATGGTCGCCGGACCACGGGCTCAAGTTGTCCTCGAAGGGCGAAGCAGGCACGACTTTGCCGTCTTGCTCGCTCAAGCGAATGCCGCCGCTCGTCGTGGCCCACGAGGCACGCCAACCGCCTTCGAAGCCCACGCACAGTTCCGCTTCGTCTTCCAGATGCTTGCCCGAATGAATGTCGGCCAACTTGTACACCGTGCGCACCGGCGAGCCGTTGCCGTCCTTCATCGCCTTGAGCTTCGCGATCAACTCATCCAACAACGCGGGCGCGTCTTCAGGAGCCACGGTGCCCAGACGTTCGCGTCCCTGCAAGTTCAGGTAGATGGTGCCCAGACCGATCGCGTACGCCTTCGTGCGTGTCCAGTCGACATACGCACCAATGTCGCCCGCATCACCGAGCGAGACGCCATCGCGCAGCGCCAAGTAGCCTTCTTGAGCCAACCAGGTGTTCAAGTGCACTTGACGGCGGAAGGACTGGAAGCCATGGTCCGCGACCACCAGCAAGATGTCGTTGGGCGCGAGCTTGGCCATGACCTTGCCCACCAGCTCGTCCATCTGTTCGTACGAGCGCTCGATGGCATCGCGCAGCTCGATTTCACGGCCAAAGAACAGAGTCTTCGTGGCGGCCAACTCGGGATCATGTCCCGGATGCTCGGCATCATCGAGGTGATAGAGCATGTGCTGCACACGATCCGGAGTGCTCTCGATGCCAACCACCAAGCGCGCTCCGCGCTCGAGTGCGCCCATGATCAACTTCTCGCGACAGCGGGCGGTGAACTCGATGTCTTGCAGGAAGGTCACGGCGTCAATGCGCCGGTCCTTAAGCGGCATGGTGATGCAAGCCCAACCGACCGTCTCGTAGGGCTCGCCGATTTGTTCGCAGAGGTCCGCACCAAAGTTGTGCGGACGCGACACCGCCTGCCAGCGCGGTGCGTCGGCAGGATCGAGATGCAGCATGTCCACATACAGCTCAAACGGCTTGCCCTTGGTGACCTTGGCGCGCGTGATGGCACGCACTTTCAGCAACGGATCGATCTCAAAGGTCAGTCGGTACCAATCGGACCACTGCCCCACCGCTAGGCGTTGCTCTTGGCCACCGATCGCCACCTTCCACGCCTCACCATCGGCGGTGATGTCAAGCGGAAGTGACACACGCCCTTCTTCGGTGCCGTCCAAGGCCAGCAAGCGCGGCAAGATCGTCTGGTCCAACTGTTCGCGGCGAGCACGCAGCTCATCGACACGCGCATCGGACAAGCCCGGGCGACCGAGCTTGTCGGCGATCTCGGCTAGTTCCTCGCGCGCTTCGCCAATCTTCTTTTGATCGAGCGGCCCGTAGACAAAACTCTTGGCACGGCCTTCGCGGAAATCGACGCGGAACACCTTGCCAC
>JBILXQ010000490.1:0-3424 GCA_044378375.1 Planctomycetota bacterium | reverse complement strand
CCAGACAGTTGCGATATCGGCTTCGGCACGAGCGCGGACAGCGATCTGAATAACATACCTGATGAGTGTTCGCTCGATTGCAATGGTAATGGTCTGCTCGATACCGCCGAGGTCAGCGCCGGCACTGCGCCGGACTGCAATGCAAATCAGGTGCCTGATTCCTGCGATGTGGCGAGCGGTGCGTTCGACTGCAATGGTAATCAGGTTCCAGATTCGTGCGATGTTGCGAGTGGGGCTGGCGATTGCGATGGAAACCAGCAAATCGATTCGTGTCAGCTGGCTGCTGGTGCGCCTGACTGCAACGGGAACGGGCGGCTAGACACCTGCGATCTCGCCCTCGGCGGTGTCGACTGCGATGGCAACGCGGCGATTGACAGCTGCGAGCTCGCGGGAGGCGCGCCGGACTGCAACGGCAATGGGCAGCTGGATCGCTGCGATGTTGCTAGCGGTACGCCGGACTGTGACGGGGATTTTGTGCCTGATAGCTGCGAGGCGGATCTCAACGCCGATGCGATCCCCGACGATTGCCAAGATGGCGGTACTCCGTACTGCTTCGGCGTTGGGCCGGCGGGTGGTGGGGTGGCGTGTCCGTGCAGCAACATCGGCACAGCTGGCAACGGCTGCCCCAACTCGCAGAACCCGAACGGTGCGCGCCTAGAGGCGGTCGGCCTGCCGAGCCGCGTGGCCGACTCGCTGCTCCTGCGCGGGAGCGGCATGCCGACATCTGCAACGGTGCTCTACTTCCAAGGCACCCTTCAATCCAACGGCCAAGTCTTCGGCGACGGTCTGCGCTGCGCGACTGGCCTGACGGTGCGCCTCGGTTACACCTTCAACACCAACGGCGCCAGCCAATGGCCGCCCGCGGGCGGTGTCCCGATCCACACCGCCGGCCAAATCCCCGCCGTGGGGGCCGTGACGCGCTATTACCAAGGGTGGTACCGCGATGCCTCGGCGACCTTCTGCACGGTGAATCGCTTCAACCTGACGAACGGGGTGGCGGTGACCTGGGTGCCGTAACGCGGCGGAGGCCCCTCACCGCACGGCGATGGGCGCGCTTTGTGTGAGGCGCGTCTCGCCTTGCGGCGAGGTGGTGCTGGCTTGGGCGACCAGCACGAAGCCCGGCGCCAGCGAGGTCGGCACTGTGAACACGAAGGTCGCTTGGCCCGTCGCGGGCAGGATGCCCAAACCGTACGAGCGCAGGGGAATCGTCAGCCGGTCCTCGAATGTGGTCGGCAGGTCTTGAACCACCAATTGGCGTCCCAAGCGCACGCGCGCCTCGTCGCCGGGTTGGCCGTAGACGCGGAAGGTGACTTGGGTGCCGGCGGCGCCGGTGCCGAGCGCTTGCAGGGCCGGGTCGGCGGGGACCACTTGCGTGAGCGAACCTTGGGCCCCGGGGCCGAAGGCGACATTCGAGTGCAGCAGCACCCCGTTGGTCACGCTGGCCGCGGCACCGGGCGCGCCGTTCGCCCCTGCCGTGCAAAATCCGCCGGTCGCACCGGGGCCACCGGCGCCGCCCGCAATCGTTTGGGTTCCAGAGCCGGTCAACAACACCATGCCGCCGCTCGCTACACGGATGCCCGGTCCGCCCACGCCGCCGTTGCCATTGGGACAGGTCACCAACCAGCCGCCCTCGCCGCCGCGGCCACCGGTGACCGTGCATAAAGAGGCGTGAACCTCTCCGCCGTTGATGCACTCGATGCCCGGCAAGCCCGTGCCGCCGGTCACATTTTGCGAGCCGCCGCATTCATCGGACACGCAGCCGTCGGTTCCGCGCCGGCCAACCAAGGCCGAATCCGTGGCCTCGACGCGCGCTCCGTTGGCCACGACACCCACGCCATTGCAGGCGCGCAACCGCACATCGGCCGAGGTACTGACCGTGATCTGCGCGCCGCGGTCGGTGGCGGGGCTGATGCGCTCTAGCACCACCGGGCCGGCGCAACCGGTGACGGCTAGATCGGCGACGATCAAACCAGATAGGACCGCGCGCTGACCTGCCGGCAGGTTCGTTACGCGCACCGTGGTCGAGGTGCTGCCGTAGACGACCCGTGCGCCGGGGTCGGCCAGAATGGTCAGGCCGTGGGTGAGCTGAAACACATAGTAGTCGCCCGGCCGCACCAGCAGCACATCGCCCGCGACAGAGGCGGCGACCGCCGCACGCAGGTCCGTGAAGTGCACGCCCGCGCCAGGTGTGTCATCGACGACATACACGCTGGCCGTTGCGGCCGGCGCGCACAGGAGCAGGCCGATTCCCAGCAGCAATGTACGCATGGCAAGGTCAGAGCCTACCACGGCGTGGAAGCGTTGCGGGGTCGGTGCTTCCCGAGCGGGGGCGGGGGCCTTAGAATCTCCCGCCCTCATGGTGAACGACCTGCCTCCGCCGACCGTAGTGCACGACGAAGCAGGCTTCCGTCGCATGCTGGAAGTGTTGGCCGCCGCGCCCGAGGTGGCGGTCGATACTGAGGCGGATAGCTTCTTTAGCTATCGCGAAAAGGTCTGCTTGGTGCAGATCACGGCCTTGGAGCAGGACTGGATCGTCGACCCGTTGGCGGGCTTGGATCTGGGCGGTTTGGGGCGCATGCTCGCCGATCCGTCGAAGACCAAGGTGTTTCACGACGGCGAATACGACATCCTAATCATGAAGCGGGATTACGGCTTCCGCTTTAGCAATCTGTTCGACACGCGGGTGGCGGCGGCGACGCTGGGGTCGCAGGCGCCGGGCTTGGCGTCGGTGCTGAAAGAGCGTTTTGGCGTCGAGCTGGACAAGTCGATGCAGCGCAGCAACTGGGCCCAGCGGCCGTTGACCGAGAAGCAGCTGGCCTATGCGCGGCTCGACACGCATTTCCTGTTGCCGTTGATGCACCACCAAAAGGCGGATTTGGCGCAGATGGACCGCGCCGTGATCGTCGAGGGGGAGTGCAAGCGTTTGGAGGGCATCGAGCCGGCCGGCGATCGGTTTCACGAGGATGATTACGCGCGCTTGAAAGGAGTGCGCAATCTCCTGCCGGAGGCGCGGGCGGTGCTGCGCGAGTTGTACGCGACGCGCGAGCAGTTGGCCGAGTCGATCAACGAGCCGCCGTTCCGGGTGGTCAATAACGAGACGCTGCTGCTGATCGCCGAGCGCGCGCCGCGGGCGCCGCACGAGCTGATGCGCGTGCCGGGGTTTAGCTCCAAGCAGGGGCGCCGGTGGGGCGATGAGTTGTTGAATGCGGTGGCGCGTGGCTTGGCGGCCGAGCCGGTCAAGCGTTTGCCCCAGCTGCCCAGCAAGGACGGCACCGGCGGGTTCGATGCGGCCCAGCACGAGCTGCACGAGCGTTTGAAGAGTTGGCGTAAGGACGAGGCGGCGCGGTTGGGCTTTGACGCGGCGTACCTGTTGAATCGCCATGTGTTGCTGCATTTGACGCAGCACAAGCCGCGCACGCCGGAG
>JBILXQ010000363.1:0-3426 GCA_044378375.1 Planctomycetota bacterium | reverse complement strand
CACGCCACCGCCAAGGGCCACGATGGCTCCATCGCGATCTACGCGCGCTTTGGCCAAAGCGTCCGTGATGCGCTCGACCGTGCCCAAGGTCTTGGCGGCCTCGCCGGCCGGCATGATGAACAGCGGCGCATCCAAGGCCTGCAACGACTTGCTGTGCAGGCTATGCACATTGGCATCGACCACGATCAAGGCAGTGGACCGTTGGCGCGCCCAGTCTTCGACCAAGTGCGTGAGCCCAGCGCCCACATGCACCTCGTACGAAGGCGAGGTGCCGACGCGCACGATGTGTGCGTCGTGCGTCACGACACTCCTGCTAGCTTGCGCGTGGCACGCATGGCCGCTGCGCCGATCAAGCCTTGGAACAAGCGATCATGCGGGGAGCCTTCGGGCGACAGTTCGGGATGCCATTGCACACCAAAGGCGTAGGGGTGTCCGGCGCGCTCGATGGCCTCGATCAGGCCTTGCTCGTCGCGTGCAGCCACGCTCCATGGCCCGGTCACGCTCGCCAGTGCTTGATGATGGCGCGACACGACTTGCAGCTCGGGTTCGCGTACTAGCTTCGAGAAGCGAGAGCCACCTTCGCAGCGCACGCTATGCACGACACCACCAGAGTGATTCTGTGCACCAGGGCGATCCTCGGGGATGTGTTGGTAGAAGCCACAGCCCTCGGCCACGCCCAACAGTTGCATGCCATAGCAGATGCCCAGCACCGGCAACTGCATGGACACCACAGCACGCGCGAGCAGGAAGTCAAAGTCCTGCTTCGCCGCGGGTGTGATCGTGGCGGTCGGGTGCGTGGGGCCAAGCCCCAGTCGCGCAGTATCGAAGTCATCACCACCCGTGAGCAGCACACCATCGACGCGCTCTAGCAAGCGCTCCAAGTCCAGCGGCCCGCCGACAGGAGGGATGGCGATCGGGATGCCACCTGCTTTGAGGATGGCATCGCAGTAACGGTTCCCGAGCTTGAGATAGGGGTTCTCGCCTTCGATCAACAAGCCGTTGACGGCGATGAGCGGTCGCGGATGCAGGGCCATGTCCACGATCCTACGGTGTGCGCCCAACTTTTCCCCAAAAGGCCCAAGAACCTTGCTCGCAGCGGCGTTCGCAGACCTGTACATCCAAAGCCATGGACGACCTGTCGGATGCTCTGTTGTTGGCTCGCTGGGCACAGCGTGACGAGGAGGCCTTTGCGGCCTTAGTCGCACGCTATGAAGGGGCGCTGCTGCACCACGCGCGAGCGTTGGTGGGGTCGGCGGCCGAAGACGCGGTGCAAGACGCGTTCCTTGAGCTCGCCCGTCGACCGCCGCAGGTGCCTAACGAGTCCCAGCTCGCGCGGGCGCACTTGTCGTCATGGCTACACAAAGTTGTCAGGAGTCGTTGCATGGACACGGTTAGATCCGAGACACGGCGCCGCGATCGCGAAGCCCACGCGGCCGCAGGTGAGACGATCGAAGGCGAGCAAGGTGCTGTCGAACGCCGCGACACACACGAGGCTGTGCGGCGCGCCATGGATACCCTGCCACAGGACCAACGCGAGGTGCTGGTCCTGCGCTTGTTGGGCGGCAAGAGTTACCGCGAAATCGCGGAAATTACGGGCAAAAAGCTGGGTACGGTCGGTTGGTTGGTGGCCGAAGGCGTCAAGACCTTGGGGGCGCGCTTAGAGCCGCTGATGCGTACCTGATTAGCAGCTCCACACTCACTCACCTACACACATACCTCTTCCTTCTACGAGCATGACCATGGATCCGATGAACAACGAACACGCACTGCGGGATGACCGCTACACACGCCTTGTCGCCTATGTGTTAGGAGAACTTGACAGCGCCGATCGCGCCGCGGTCGAGGCTGAGATCGCAGCTTCACCGGAGGTCCGCGCCGAGCTTGAACGCATCCAGCGCACCTTGGGCGTTGTGCAAGCTGGGTTGAACGCCGCGCCGGCTCCGCGCCTTACCGGAGCGGTGCGTCCGCCTGCCAGTCGCGTCTGGTGGCAAGGCAAGGGCTTGGCTGCCGCGGCTACTGTGACGGTCCTAGCAGGTGGCGCCAGTTGGATGTACTTCCAGCAGGTTGACACCGTCGTGCGCGAGGAGCTTGTCGCGCAAGCCGAGGATGTACCCACGACGGGAGCAGATACCACGTTTTCAGTCGGCCTCAAAGAACAAGCTGCGGCGGCGAACACCAAGCCTGAAGAGGCGGTGCCCGAACAAACCACACTCGCGCTGCGTCGCTCGTTACAGCAGGCAGAGCCCGCCGCTCGACCTGGGGATGCGAGTGGAGCAGTGCCGGGCACAGGCGGGCTCGTTGCAGTCGACAGTGGCCCTCCCGGTATGCCCCCTATGGAGCAGAAACCGGGCAACAGTGCAGACGAGAAGACCAAGAAGAGGGCCGGTCCGTCGGGCGAGGCAAAGCTGAGCTACGGTGCCCGAGCTGTCGGCGGAAAAGCTGGTGCGTTGAAGCAAGAAGCGCCAAGGAAGCTAGATGCATTTGGATTGGCTCCGTCGGCAGCCCCCGTGGCGGGTGGTGCCGGTGGTCCTTCTTCAGCGGGTCCTTCTACAGCGGGCCCGGCCGGTCCAGCGCTGGGCTTGCCTGCATTGGGCGAGCGCGCGGTGGTGTTGGCTGACGATCCGTCGATCGAAACCCTGCAGAAAGAGGATCGTTCGGGTGAAGACCAGTTGGCGCGTGAGCAAGCTGAGTCTGCCCCGCGCACATGGCTGCAACTGTCGCCCGAGGAGCGCAGCGCACTGCTAGAAGCCGAGTTCCAGCGCGTGCGTGGTGGTTGCTTGCCGATGCCGCAAGAGTTGCCGCGCGACATGTACTTCCGCTTCTGGGGCGACAATGCCTTCGAGGCTACCTACCTCGATCGCCAATCGACCTTTGGTGTCGATGTGGACACGGCGAGTTATGCCTTGGCGCGTCGTTATGTGACGGAAGGCAAATTGCCGCAGAAGGCGCAGATCCGCACCGAAGAGTTTGTGAACTACTTCAAGTCGGATGTCCCGCCGCCGATGGCCGGGCCGTTTGCTATGCACATGGATCTGGCGCCCAGTCGCTTTAGCGATGATCCTTCACGCCAGATGCTGCGCGTGGTGGTGCGCGCCAAGGACTTGTCGGTGTTCGAGCGCAAGCCGTTGCGCTTGACCTTTGTTCTGGATGTGTCGGGTTCGATGCGCGAACAGAATCGCCTAGAGACTGTCAAGAATGCTTTACGGCTGTTGGTGGGCCAGTTGGGGGCGGGGGACCAAGTCGCCATCATCAAGTTCTCGGCCGAGGCCGCTCAGGTAGTGCCGATGACTTCGGCCACGGAGAAGCTGGCTTTCGAACAAGCGATCCAGCCCTTGCAACCCGAAGGCGGCACCAACAGCAATGCGGGCCTGCAACTGGGCTACGCCACGGCGATTGCCGGGTACGACGCCGCGTGTGTGAATCGCG
>JBILXQ010000362.1:0-3438 GCA_044378375.1 Planctomycetota bacterium | reverse complement strand
CTGTTCGGCCTGCTGGCCGCTGGCTGCTCCGGCGGCAGCTCTACTGGCGGTTCCTTGTACATCGAGACCTGCTCGCTTGGTTGCGGCAACGGTCTCTCCGCGTCGGAAGTGAGCTGCCAAATCAGCGACACCTCCATCAACGCGGACATCGCGGTGTACTTCAGCGAGCCCGTCGATCCGGCCTCGGTGTCGGCGGCCACCTTCCAGATCGTCGATGTGGGAACCGGCTCGGTTCCGCTCGGCGTGCGCTTCGTGGATCCCACCAACCCCAAGAAGGTGGTCTTTCGCCCCAATGTCAGCTTCGATGCGCAGGCCAACCCTGTGTACGGCCTGACGGCGGATCGCAGCTACCGCATCACCATTGGTGGTTCCGAGCTGAATGACGAAGGTCCGTTCATCCGCAGCGTGGCAGGCCGCTCGAACGCGACGCGCCTGCGTTGCGAAGTGCGCGCTTCCTTGGGCGTTGTGGACCTTGTCCCGGGCTCGCCGAACGCGGATAGCGTCGTCGATGTGGTCGACGAGGTCACAGGGGACCTGCTCACGAACCAGCCGGCGAACGGTGCCGAGAACGTGGCCACGCAGTCGTCGGTCACCATCAGCTTCAACGACCTGATGAACCCGGCTTCGTTGACGAACTTCATCCGTGCCTCGGTGGATACGGACGGCGACTTGAGCACGACGGTTGACCGCGTGGCTCTGTCTGGTTCGTTTGACGTGGACCTGGACACCGCGAACCTGACGACGCGCGTGGTGTTCACGCCGAGCAACGGCATGCCGAGCGCTGGTTCGGATCCGGATCCGGCCGGTCGTCGCAAGGTGCTGGTCGATATCCCGGCGAATTGCATCGACTTGGCGGGCAACCAGCTGGCCAATGCGCAGACGGTGTTCTTCATTCCGCAGGCCATCTCGTTCGACCCGGTTGTGCTGCCGAGCGCCTCGGGTGAGCAATTCACCAACACGACCCTGCATGACGCGGTGCGTAGTAGCGCGTTGTGGGGTTCGGGTCGCTTGACGCGCGGCACCGGTGGCGGTTCGGGCCGTCACGGTGATTTGGTGGTCGGCCCGGGCCAGGCCCCGAGCTTCAACACGGTAACGCAGACCTTCCCGCTGGGTTGGTTGCAAACGAACCCGCCTGTCCAACAGGCGTACGAAGTCATCGCGCGTTTGCCCGCGGGCTTCAGCGCGACGGACAAGACGACGTGGCCGACGGCCTCGGTGCGCAACGGTGCGTTCGAGTTCTCGCGCTTTGTGGTGCAGAGCAACGGCACGGTGCGCTTTGATGGTGCCGAGCCGGCGCGCGTGTTCTCGCGCGGCAACATGGAATTGCAGGGCATTGTCAATGTGTCTGGCGGCACGCCGGCCGATCACGCGAGCGATGCCGCGCTGGGTGAAGTCGGCGCCGCAGGTGGCCCTGCTGCTGGTGCGGGTGGCGATGGTGCCACGCGCAACGACTCGGCCCAGTTTGCGCCTGGCCTCGTGGCCGTGGGTGGCTTGGATGTGCCCAATGCGGACTTCGACCCCAATGGCGCTCTTGGCGGTGGCGTGGGCAACATTGCGACGCTGGCTGCCGGTACGGGCGGCACGATTTTCCCCTCGGCCTTCCCTGAGGCCAACGTGACCAGCGGTGCCCAAGCGGGCGGCGCGGTCATCGTTTCGGCCGAAGGTGGCAACAGCTGCCGCGTGCTGCAGGTGGCCTCGCCGGGTGGCGGTGGTGCGTACGCTACCGACGGTGGCGCCGCGCAACCGGCGACGATTACTGGCGGTACCTTGCCCACGACCATTGCTGCGGGTGGCAGCGCCGCGACGGTGGGCCTCGAAGCCCCGACCGCGCCGCCGATCATCCGCAAGCTCGAGTACAACCTCGGCTACCTGCGCGGTGGCTCGGGTGGTGGCGGTGGTGGCCTCGACATGTTCTGGAGCTCCTCGATCGGTTTCCCGCCGAGCTGCTCCGGCCCGGGCATCGGCTACGAGGTGTTCCGCGACAACTCGGCCGCCAGCGGCGGCGGTGGCGGTGGTGCTTTGCAGCTGGTCAGCGGTGGCACCTTGAGTGTCAACGGTCTGATCAACTTGCGCGGCGGCACGGGCGGCAGCGCGTCCACCGATACCACCGGCGATTTCCGCAAGACTCACGCCCAACCGGGTGGTGGTGGTTCGGGTGGTGCCTTGCGCATGCAGGCCAAGGACATCGAGCTCCTTCCGCCGGTGGCTGGCACGAACGTGGTCGATGTCCGCGGCGGCGCGGGTGGTGTGAACCGCCTTCTGGCTCGCGGTGGTGCGGGTGGCGCCGGCTTGGTGCGTCTGGAAGACCAGACCGGCCTAGTGGCGGCTTCGGAGTTCGGCAAGATCCTGCCCAACGACACAGCCACCGTGGGGACCAACGGTCAGAACATCCTGTCGGTGGGCAACTGGGCCACGCCGCGCATCCAGCCCGACAGCTACACCGCGGGCATGTCCTGCTGGATGAAGCCGACCGGCAACTTCTTCGAAGCCACCTTCACGCCTGACGATGCCTCGATCACTTCGGCCGATGACTACGGCTGGAACATGAATGTGATCTACGAGGTGTCGCCTGGTGTCGAGCGCAAGTTCAGCTACCGCGGCCGTTTCGATGGCAACGGCAACCCGGCGGCCGATTACCCGGTGCCCGGTGGCCTCGACTTCGAAACCGCCCTGGGCAACAACCTGAACTTCGACTTGGGCGTGGGCGAGACGGAGTCCTACATCGCTGTGCGCTTCCAAGGCGCGGTGGTGACCGGAACCCTGCTCGATCCGTGCTCCGTGGTGCTGACCGGCCCGACTTCGACCATCGTCCCGGGCTCGGAGACGGTGTGGATGGAGCATCCGGAGTCGCTCAACGCGTTCTTGCCGCGTCCGAACATGATTCGCTTCGTGGTGGTCTTTGACACCAAGCAGGCGGTTGTGGCCGGCAGCTTGGCTTCCAAGAGCAAGGGCGTGACCGACCTGCGCATCAAGGCGCAGCCGGACTGAATTGCGTCCCGCCCACCAGCGGTAGAAGACTTGCAGGACGTTGGGTTCAGTACCCAGCGTCCTGTTTGCTTGACGTCCGGTATTCTTGACGCGCGCCATGCGATCCAGACCCTCAGCCTTCCTGTTGCGTGCGCGCTTGGTGCGTGGGGCGCATGGTTGGTACGACCGCGGAGCCGTGGTGGTGGAGCGCGGGCGCGTCGCTTGGTTGGGGCCTGCCGATCGCGTAGCTAGCACAGGTTTGCAGGTGAAAGACCTGGGCGATTGCGCGCTGGTGCGTGGCTTTGTGAATGCACACGCGCACCTCGACTTGACCGGTGTGCAGACCTCAGAACGCGAGTTCGCACCTTGGGTACGGGCAATGGTGGCGGCGCGCCGCTCGCGTGGCCCTATGGAGGTCGCCCAAGCATGGCGCGCGGGGGAGCGGTCGCTCCTAGCTGGTGGCTGCACCAC
>JBILXQ010000361.1:0-3443 GCA_044378375.1 Planctomycetota bacterium | reverse complement strand
GCGCAAAGAAGGCGCAAGCGAATGGAGCACTGCGACCGCCGCCCACAGTGTGGTGGCCCCTTCCAGCCTGCAGCGCCGTCAAGCACACTTGACGGGTTTGGAAGCCGACACGCGCTATGAGTTCGCCATCGGCAAGGCACCGGATGCGAAGGCGCAACCATTGGTGTTCCGCACGATGCCCAAGGACTTGAGCACTCGCGGCCTGCGCTTTGTGAATGGCGGCGACACCATGGCGACGCGCGAACGCTTCGAAGCCATGAACCGCTGTTCGACGGCGCTGGATCCGGACTTTGTCCTGTTTGGCGGCGACTTGGCCTACGAGGACGGTGTCAAAGTCTCACGCGTGGTCGCTTGGCTTGAGGCGTGGACGCGGACTTCGGTCGCCAAGGATCGCCGAGTCATCCCGCTCGTGGTGGGCATCGGCAATCACGAGGTGCGCGGCCACTTCCAAGGCAAGGCTCCACAGGATGCACCGTACTACTACGGCTTGCATGTGCATGAGAACTGGCGCGCGTTTCGCGCCCTAGACTTTGGCAGCTATCTCTCGTTGGTGTTGTTGGACACGAACCACACAGCACCCATCGAAGGCGAGCAAACCGCTTGGTTGGCGAGCGCGATGGAGCAACGCGCCAACCAGCAATTCCTCTTCCCTGTGTATCACTACCCCGCGTATGGCACGACCAAGGCACCCAAGGACCTGGGTCCGCTGGATGCACCGTTGTCGATTGCGATCCGCAAGCACTGGGTGCCGTTGTGGGAACAACACGGCATCAGCGCCGCCTTCGAGCACGACCACCACAACTGGAAGCGCTCGCACCGCATCCGCGCGGGGCAACGTGATGATGCCCATGGTTTGCTGTACTTGGGCGATGGCTCGTGGGGTGTCCTTCCGCGCAAAGTGCCCGAGAACGGCACGGCGTGGTGGCTTGCGAAGGCCGAGGCCAAGAACCACTTGTGGTGCGTGGACCTGCGCGCCAATGGCACGGCTACCATCCGTGCACTGGATGTGGAGGGACAAGTCTTTGACACCGTCGAGCTGACGACGGCGCGTACGCAACCCAAGCGTTCAGAATAGGTCGGCGACCTGCGCCGCGGCGAACTGCGAGAAGCGACGCGGCGACATCAACCACACTTCAGCGGTCTCCGTAGCTGCATGCTCGGCGCGCGTATCGTCGAGCCAACGCTGCAAGTGCTCGCGTGTGAGTTGTTGCGCTGCATCCACCTGGACACGGCCGCTCCAGATGGCGATGCCTGTTTCGCTGGCGATCAAGTCCACCTCGATGCCTGCGCGCGCCTGCGGCCAAGTTGAGAGCTCTGCAACCGTGCCGACGACAATGCCATCGAGGCGGTAGCGACGCGCCAACTCGAGAATGGCCTCGGGCTTGCCACGGCCACGACGCAACGAGTCGTGCTGGGGCAACTCTTCCAAGTCAGCTGCCGTCAAAGACACGATCTCCCATGAGACCTGCGTCGACAACTCGGCAACGAAGCTGGCCTGCAGCTCCTTGCCATGATCGATCTCGATGGCTGCACCTTCGAAGGGCAGCACACCTACACGGCGCAACGAGTAGGACCCGTAGTCGGAAGCCACCCGAGCCCGCGCCACAGGTGTGAGCTCGCTCCGCGTAGCCGTGCACGCCATTAGGCCCAACACACATAGGAGTGCTGCTCTCACTGACCGCCTCCTTGGGGCGCGGGTGTGGCCGACTGCGTGGCCACGAGGTGCTCGAGCAGCAGCTTCTCGGCTTCCAGGCGCTTGATTTGGGCTTGCACAAGACGGCCGGAGAGGTCACGCAACTCGGCCTCTTTGACATTGGTCTGGGCTTGCGCAGCGGTGGCCGCCGCGCGCGCTTCGTCGCGCTCGGCTTGCAGCGCGGCCTTCTCCTTGCGTTCGAGATCCAGTTGCGCCTGGAGTGCTTGCACTTCCACCGTCAGCTGGTCCTTGTCGTCCATGGCTTTCTGATAGAGCTCCAGCAAATACGTGCGGCTCCCATCGCGCTCGCCGACAGCGCGCACCGGCGCGTCGGAAGTGCCGCCGGGAACCGTCGTGCCCGAGGCGTCGACGACCGAACCATCACGCGCGTACAGGCGCGAAGGCTCACCCACAACAATCGAGCTGCGGACCGGAGCTTCAGTCTCAGGTTCATTGACGGTGGTCTTGCACGCGGCGCACACCACAACGAGGGCTAGCAGGGAGGTCTTCATAGTGCGTCTTGGTTGGGACTTGGGGAGGATCAGGACTTGGGGAGCTCGAGCTCGACAAGCGTGATCTCGCCGCACGAGCAGGTGCATTCGATCGCCAACGCGCCGCCTTCGGCTTCCACTAGCCGTGCGCGCTTGGTGTGTTTGGCGGGCACAGTCGTGCCCGTGCGAGTGGCCGGTGCGGTTGCCGAGGGCAACGGACCTGTAGCGTCGACCACTTGATTGGACTTGAGGATGCGAGCTTCCATCGTTGTGTTCCGCCGAGGCTGTCAGGCCTCAGGCACGACCGCCGTTTCGTTGAGCAAAGCGGCGGTTCAAGCGATAGATCGCCGCACTGTGGACCTGACTGACACGCGACTCCGTCACGCCGATGATCTCGGCGATCTCTTTCAAGAGCAGACCCTCCGCCCAGTACAAGGTGATGACGGTCTTCTCTTGTTCGGGCAGTTCCTGGATGGCTTCCACCAGCAGTTGCTTCTGCTCGTCGAACTCCACGGAGCCATGGGGATCTTCGCAACGCGGATCGCCAATCAAGGCCCCGAGACTCGTGCGTTCTTCGCCGCCAGAGTCCGCATCCAAAGAACACTCGTGCGCCGCGCGTGCATCGGCCAAGATCTCTTCGATCTCGGACACATCCAGCGCCATCTCCTTGGCGATCTCTTCGGGCGTGGGCGCGACACCATGCTCGTGCGACAAACGCCGCACACAGACCTCCACATCGCGCAACATCTCGCGCTGGTTGCGCGTCAAGGCATCGCGACGGCGCAGCTCGTCCAACACTGCACCGCGAATCTTCGGGTACGCGTAAGTCGAGAACTTCAGGCCGCGCTCGGGATCCCAAGTATCCGCAGCCTGCAAGAGGCCGATCATGCCGTAACCAGCCAAGTCCTCACGCTCCATGCCGTGCGGCACGCTCATGCGGCCCACCACATGCTTCAGGAGCGGCAAATGCTCCATCACAAGGGCGTCGCGCTGCGCCGGCTCGAGGCCGCGCGGGCGTGTCACTTGCCACTCAGGCACCGGCGTCTCCTCTCATGAAGCTCATGGGTTACTTGGTCGATGTCGCCTTGGCAGTGTGTCCAGCAGACTTGACGCGCAACTGGCGTGTGGCACTCAGGAGCCATCCGAAGCTGCGCACCACGAGCGTGGCAGCCAAGAAGGCGCCCAGGCCCCGCAAGCAGGCGACCCAGACCGGGACACGATGGAACAGCGACAGCAGCGCGAGGAGAGCCGCAGCAGCC
>JBILXQ010000037.1:0-12403 GCA_044378375.1 Planctomycetota bacterium | reverse complement strand
AGCGCCCATCCCTGCGAAGAGCGCGGGGTCCACAGGTGCGGCGAACTCAAAGCGCACTAAACCCGTGCGCGGAGTGAGTTCGGCGATCGACCCTTCGCGCAGGATCCGGCCTTTGTCCATGATCACGATGCGATCACACATCAACTCGACCTCGAGCAAGAGGTGTGAGTTGATGAAGATGGTGGTGCCGCGCGCTTTCAGATCCGCGATGATCTCGCGGATCTTCATGCGTCCCACGGGATCGACGCCATCGGTGGGCTCGTCGAGGAAGAGCACCTCCGGCTCGTGGACCAAGGCTTGCGCCAGGCCGATGCGCTGTTGCATGCCCTTGCTGTACTGCGCGACCTTCTTATCCGCGGCTTCCGTCATGCCGACTTGAGCCAGCAAATGCGGTACGCGGGCATCGACCTCGGCGCGTGTGCAACCGGACATCATCCCGAAGATGCGCAACACTTGGCGGCCTGTAAGGTGACCGGGCATGCGGTGTGCTTCGGGCAAGAATCCCACGCGCACTCGCGAGCGCGGATCCGACGGAGGCAGCCCGAACAAGCGCGCTTCACCTTCGTAGCCGCGCACCAAGCCAAGCAGGACCTTGACCATGGTTGACTTGCCAGCGCCATTGGGGCCTAGCAAGCCAAAGACGCTGCCGCGCCCGACTTCGAGTGTGACGCCGTTGAGTGCGGTATGGCCACTCTTCGAGAAGAATGAACCACCGTAGCGCTTCGTCAGGTTGCGCACGGAGATGATGGGCTCAGACATGACGCGCAAGGATAGCGCAGCCGAGCCTCGTCGCGACGCACTTCAGCGCGTCATTGCCAAACGCGCGGCACCGATCCAGCCAGCATCCGAGCCGAGGCCCGCGGGTACCACACGCACCTGCGCCAGACGGCGTCCGTAGCTGCGTTCTTGCAAGCCTTGGCGCACACCAGGCTCGAGTGCATCGGCTGCAGCGCCGAAGCCACCACCCAGCACGAAGGTGCGCAGATCCAGTAGCGACACTGCGGCAGCAAGGCCGCGTCCAAGATCCAAGCCAATCGCGTGCAGCAGCTCGCGCTCAGGGCCAGCACCTGCGCGCGCGGCATCGGCCAGCTGTTCCAGATTGCCCGGAGACACGCGCGGCAAGCCCGCAGCGTACGCACGCTTCTGCGCTGCGGTGGCGGATGCCAAGGTTTCGAGGCATCCGAGTCGACCACATCCACAGCGCGGGCCGCTGGGGTCGACCACGATGTGGCCAATCTCACCCGCCATGCCGCCTGGACCAGAGTAGAGCTTGCCGCCCAGCACCAAGCCGCCACCGACACCCGTGCCGAGTGTCACCACGAGGACATCGTCGACACCGCGCCCCGCGCCCAGCCAGTGCTCGCCAAGCGCCGCAACATTCGCATCGTTCTCCAACACCACGCGCGAGCTGGCGATGCCTAGATGCCGCGCCAGTTCGTCGCGCAAGGGCACCTCTTGCAGGTCGTGCAAGTTCGGACACTCCAAGATGCGCCCACCAGCCGCGTCAATCAGTCCGGGTGAACCGACGCCCAGCGGCCCTTCGATGCCCAACTCGCGCGCCAAGCCAGCCATGCGCGCGATGACGGCCTGCGCTCCATCCGCGAGGCCGGTCGGAATGGAGCGACGCTCCAGGATGCGGCCCTGCGCATCCACAGCACCGGCCTTGATGTTGGTGCCACCTAAGTCAATGCCAACGGCGCGCATGGGACCTGCTCAGCTACTCTTCTTGGCGCTGCGTTTCCCGCGTTGCGCTGACTTCTTGTACAGCTCAAGGTACTTCTCCGCGGTAGCAGTCCATGAGAAGTCTTGCTTCATGCAACGCACGGCCACGGACTTCCACTCTTCCGCGTCCTTGTAGACCTTGCGCGCGGCATCAAGGCCGTCGAGCAAACTGTCACCGCTGTAGCTCTTGAAGAGGAAGCCTGTGGGCGCGCGTTGCGTGCCATCGTAGTCCACGATGGTGTCTTCTAGGCCGCTCTGCGCATACGCCACCGGAACCACTCCGTAGCGCATGCCGATCGCGCACAAGCTGTTGCTGGCGTTGAAGTGCGAGGGCAGGATCATCGCATCCGCGGCGCCAAGCAGCGGGTGCAGAGCATTCGCATTGAAGCCTTCAATCAAACGGCAGCAGCCCACGAAGGTGCTCTCCATCGTCTTGACGCGCTCGATGATCTCGCTCTTGCCCGTGCCCAGCAGCACGACTTGCACGCCGCGCTCAAGGATCGCGGTCAAGACTTCGGCCAAGATGTCAAAGCCGCTGTCTGCGTCAAAACGGCCTACCACAGCAGCCACCATGCGCCGCGGGCCGTTGTCGAGCTTGAGGCTGGACTGCAGGGAGGCCTTACATTTGCGCTTGCCGTCGAGGTCCTTGTCCTTGACCGCGAAGGTCTGCGGGAGCAGCGGATCGTTGCTGGGGTCCCACGCTTTGTAGTCAATGCCGTTGAGCACACCGACGAACTCTTTGTCTTCAGCGCGTCGACGGAAGGTGTCCTCAAGGCGATCGCCGCTGGTCTGGCGCAGCATGCGATCGCACATGGCGGGGGAGAAGGTGCCGACCAGAGTGGCGAACTCCGCACCGCTCTTGAGGAAGCTCACCTTGCCGCCCAGCTCGACTCCGCGCGAGTGCTGGAACACGCTCGCAGGCAGACCCATCTTCGGCAGCACTTCGCGTTCAAAGCTGCCTTGACGTGCCGTTGAGTGAATCGAGAAGAATGTGCCCGCGCGAGAGGCCGGATGGTCCACGCCCTTCTGGCTGTACTCGATCTCCTTGATCACCGGCAGGATGCCCGTGGTCCAGTCCATGCAGTGCACGACATCCGGCTCGAACTCCAACAGCGCGAAGCTCTCCAGCACAGCACGTGCAAAGATCGTGAACCTGCGCCAGTTGTCCGGATAAGGACCTTCTTGATCGCTATAGACACTCTTCGTGCGCAACAGTTGCGGCTGATCGATCAGCACCACCGGCAGTCCACCAATGTGTCCCGTCAGAACGGTGGCCGACACCTTGGCGGCACCGTCCTTGATGCGCACCTCACCGACGGTGTGCAGATCTTGCAGCGACTTGTCCTGCAGATCACGCGTCCATGGCAGGAAGACACGCACGTCCGCACCTGCTTGTCGCAAGGCGCGTGGTAGGGCTTCCGAGATCTCCGCTAGTCCGGTGTGACGAACGAGGGAGTGCAGTTCGGGCGTGACGAAGGCGACTTTCAAGTGTCGTCGTTCTCTCCTGCCTGCCGGTGAAGCGCACTACCTGTGCGCAGCCCGTTCGGTGGTAGGAGGCCTAGGGGTGGTGCTGGAGGGCTGCGAACCGGGGGGATCGAGCCGTGTCAAAGAATCCATGCAGATGCTAGGAGTTCGCCTGTCAGATCGCCGTTATGGCTCTGTAGGATTGATCGATCTCCTTTCAAATAAATAGTTTATGGTCAAATGCCGCGTCGGTCATTCATTGTGTACACATCTGTAATCAGTCGCTTGTGGCGCTGAATTCCTAGGATCTGCCCCCTGTGAGCCAGAACCTCGTCGACCTAACCTCCCGCGCCTTCTCCGACAGTCTCGCCGCACGCACCGCCACTCCCGGCGGCGGCAGCCTTGCCGCGCTGATGGTTGCAGATGCTGCGGCCCTGCTCTGCATGGTCGCGCGGTTTAGCACCGGTGAGGCCTACGCAGAGGTGAGTAGCGCCATGGAGGCACGCTGTGCAGCCGGCGAGCGTGTGCGTCAGCGCGCGCTAGAGCTCGTCGACCTCGACGCGCGCAGTTACGACGCGGTAAGTGCGGCCTTCAAGCTGCCGAAGGCGGACGACGAGCAGAAGTCCGTGCGCTCGGCAGCGATTCAGGCTGCATCCAAGGGAGCACTCGAGACACCACTCGAGACCATGGAGCGTGCTTGCGAGGTGCTCGAGTGTCTGGTCGCTACGACTGCTGGCTCCAACAAGAACCTCGTCACCGATCTGGCGAGTGGCGGGCTGGCTGCTCATGCCGGCCTAGAAGCCGCGTGGCTCAATGTGCGCATCAACGCTGGCTCGATCAAAGACAAGCCGTGGGTCGATGAGCGACTCGCCCGCGGAGAAGTCCTGCGTCAGCGTGCGCGCGCGGCGCTGGAGTCCTTGAACGCTCACGTCCAAACAGCCCTGGCCTAGCACCTCTTCCCATGCACAAGCTCGTTCTTCTGCGTCATGGCGAAAGCCAATGGAACCGTGAAAACCGCTTTACAGGCTGGCGCGATGTGCCCCTGTCCGAGAAGGGCGTAGGGGAAGCGCGCGAAGCTGGTCGGCGCCTGAAAGCAGCGGGTTTCAGCTTTGATTGCGCCTACACCAGCTACCTCAAGCGCGCTATCACCACTCTTTGGAACGCACTTGAGCAATTGGACCAGTGCTGGATCCCGGTGCACAACGACTGGCGTCTCAACGAGCGTCACTACGGTGCGCTGACGGGGCTCGACAAGGCGGAGACGGCGGCCTTGCATGGCGAGCAACAGGTACTCATCTGGCGTCGTAGCTTCGACATCCCGCCGCCGCTGTACGCCGTGGGCGATCAGCACAATCCGGCCAATGATGCGCGTTATGCAAACTTGACACCTGCGCAGCGTCCCTTGGGCGAGTCGCTCAAAGACACGATTGCACGCGTGGTGCCATGCTTCGAGTCGGATATCGCACCGCGCATCCGCAAGGGCGAGCGCGTGCTGATTGCGGCTCACGGCAACTCGTTGCGCGCGCTGATCCAGCACTTCGAGCACATGGAAGAGTCCAAGCTCATCGGCTTGAATGTGCCCACCGGCATCCCGTTGGTGTACGAACTGGATGCACAACTACGCCCGCTGACGAGTCGCTACCTCGCCAGCGAAGACGAGATCGCTGCCGCAACTCACGCCGTGGCGGCGCAGGGCAAGAGCAAGGCCTGAGAGCGCTCAGCCTCTAGACCTCGCCGAGCGAGCGCCCCATCAGCGCCTTTTGCGCCACGTTGTTCATCAACAGCGCGGCAAGCGGCAAGGATGTACGCTCGAACTCGTCGCGCGCCTTTTGCAACGCTTTGGCATCGCGGCCTTGCGTGGCCTGCTTGGCCTTGGCGAGCGCATCTTCCAAGTCCAGCAACGACTCTTTGTCGAGGCCCGCTCGTGCGGCGTTCATGTTCTTCTCGACCGCTTGCACCATCGTTCCGATTTCAATGACGAGGTCCGCAGCGCGTCGTGCCTCAAAGTCATCCTTGGCATGTTCGAACGAGCTCGCCAGCATGCCTTCCACCTCGGCATCGGTGAGTCCATGCATGGGTTGCACATCGATGGAGGCCGTCGCGCCACTCGTCTCTTCCTTGGCGGAGACGGTCAACACTCCATCAGCGTCGATGTGGAAGCGCACGCCGACACGCGCCATGCCTGCCGGCATGGGCGGAATGCCGCGCAACTTGAAACGCCCCAAGCTGCGGCAATCGGTAGCGAGCTCGCGCTCTCCTTGCACGATGTGGAAGTCGATGGCGGTTTGATTGTCAGCGTAGGTCGTGAAGCCTTCCGTCGCCGAACACGGAACAGTGGAGTTGCGTTGAATGATCTTCGAAACCGCACCGCCCATCGTTTCGATGCCGAGCGAGAGCGGGGTCACATCCAACAGGAGTACATCTCGCTTGCCGCCAACCAAGATGTGTGCCTGCACCGCTGCGCCCAGGGCCACCACCTCATCAGGATTCAGTTCGGTATGCGGCTTGCGGCCAAAGTACTGCTCAACGCGTGCGCGCACAGCAGGAATGCGCGAGCTGCCACCTACCAGCACGACCTCGTCAATTGCACTTGTCGTCAGTTTGGCATCGGAAAGCGCTTGGGCGCAGGCCGCCAGTGTGCGATCAACCAAGCTCTTCGTCAGAGTCTCAAACTCTGCACGGTCCAGTTCGCGTCTCCAAGCGATGCGCCGCTCGGGCAACATCAGATGGATCTCGGCGCGCGGCGCAGACGATAGCTCGATCTTGCAGCGCTCACAAGCCAAACGCAGTGCCTGTTGGAAGCCCGCATCTGCCAACACCTCAACGCCGTGCTGCACGGCGATCTCGCGCTTGGCGAGATCCATCAGCGCGGCGTCGAAGTCATCACCGCCCAGGTGGGTGTCACCTGCAGTTGACAACACACGGAAGACGCCTTCTTCAATCGTGAGCGCGGTCACATCAAAGGTGCCGCCGCCTAGGTCGTAGACAACCACATTGCCTTTGTCGCGCTGGTCCAGTCCGTACGCCAAACTTGCAGCCGTGGGCTCGTTGACGATACGCAGCACTTCCAAGCCGGCAAGCCGTGCTGCATCGCGGGTGGCTTGGCGCTGTGTGTCATCAAAGTACGCCGGCACCGTGATCACGACGCTGGTCGGCGCCGTCTCTCCCAAGGCACGACTCGCCGTCTCGTGTACCTTCTTCAGCACCAGTGCAGACAGCTGTTCGGGCGTGTACTTCTTGCCGTGGACTTCGAGTTGAATCAGTCCGCGTTCCGTTTCACTTGCTGCGTACGGCAGCAAGGCAAGCTCTTGCTGCACATCCTTGAGTCCGCGCCCCATGAAACGCTTGATCGAGAACAGCGTGTCCTTGGGAGCGACGACCGCCTGTTCGCGCGCCGCGCGTCCCACGATGGGCGCACCTTCGCGGGGGAAGTGCACCACGCTCGGTACCAAAGCGCTCTCGCCCTCTACACGCAGCACCTGAGGGCGACCATCCTTCCAAATGGCGGCGAGCGAGTGCGTCGTGCCGAGGTCGATGCCCAAGGCACCCGTTTGCTTGGGGACTACAGGTTGGTTGAGGACGTTGAGTTCGATGTAGCCCATGGGGGATGGAGCGTCAGGTGCCGCAAGCGAGCCGCAAAGTCTCGATGTCGTTCAGTGCACGATCGAGGTAGCGCACAGCGTTCAAACGAGCTCGTGCTTGCGCCAGTTGCGAGGGGGAGCTGTCAAGTGGATTGGACAACAAGGTGTCCACGGCGGCGAGTTCATCGGCGCGGCGTGTGCGCAGTTCGTTCTGCAGTTGCGCCACGGCGGGGCTCCAGGCTTTGGAGGTGCGCGCTTCTTCCAGCGCTTCATTCCACTCCAATACCTCGACCAAGAACTCGCGCGGCATTTCGCGCGCTACGGTCTCGCTCGGGCCTCCTAACAGCAGCACCAACGCATCGGCGCGGCGTGCTTCATCCGCCAGCGTTTCGTAGGCGCGATTGAGGCGCGCGCTGTGCACCTCCGCCAGCGCGCGTGCTGCAGGGTCAGCTCCATGAAAGTCCGGATGCACCAGACGCGAACCTTGCAGCAGGCGCTTCTTCAAGCTGGTGGGGTCCATGGTCATCGAGCGTGCAAACCCGAGGATTGCCCACGGATCGGCCGCGTACGCGGCAGACGGGTTGGAGTCAGGCTGCAGCGCTCCACACGCGCTACAC
Organism: Planctomycetota bacterium; assembly: GCA_044378375.1. GTDB lineage: Bacteria > Planctomycetota > UBA1135 > UBA1135 > SXXH01. The sequence continues at coordinate 5,019 of JBILXQ010000037.1, read as the reverse complement.
GCGCACGGTAGCTCCAACGCTGCCTTGCATGCCTGACAGACCAGCGTCATTGGCTCAGACCGAGAAGCTCTCGCCGCAGCCGCACGACTTGGCCGCGTTCGGATTGCCGAACTTGAAGCCACGCCCCATGAGGTTGTCCTCAAAGTCGATCTGCGTGCCGTTGAGGTACAGGAAGCTCTTCGGATCGCACACCACGCGCACGCCTTCGACCTCGGTCACTTGGTCGACTTCGTTGATCTTGTCATCGAAACCCAAGGTGTACGAGAAGCCCGAGCATCCGCCGCCCTTCACGCCTACGCGCAGCGCTGTCTCCGGCGGCAAGTTCTGCTCGGAGATGATGCGGCTGATTTCCTTGCGCGCTAGCTCCGTCAGTTGGATCACGACTTCTGCTCCTGTTGCTTGGCCTTCCAATCCGCGATGGCGGACTTGATGGCATCTTCGGCCAACACGCTGCAGTGGATCTTCACCGGCGGCAGCGCCAGCTCTTCCACGATCTGCGTGTTCTTGATCGCCATCGCTTCATCGATGGTCTTGCCCTTGATCCACTCCGTCGCCAACGAGCTGCTGGCGATCGCGGAGCCGCAACCGAAGGTCTTGAACTTCGCATCCACAATGCGATCGCCCTCAACTTCGATCTGCAGCTTCATCACATCGCCGCACTCGGGTGCGCCGACGACGCCGGTGCCCACGCTGTGCTTGCCTTTGTCGAGCGAGCCCACGTTGCGCGGGTTGTTGTAGTGATCGATGACTTTGTCGCTGTATGCCATGGCTTGTTCCTTAGTAGCTCGCGTGTGCTGTGGAGATCAGTGGCCGCCTTGCCAATTCACCGTCGAGAGATCGATGCCTTCTTGCACCATCTCGTACAGCGGCGACAGTTCGCGCAGGCGCTTGACCGCGCCCACGAGCTGATTCACCGCAAAGTCCACGTGTTCCTGGGTCGTGAAGCGGCCGAAGCCGAAGCGAATCGAGCTGTGGGCCAGCTCATCGCCCACGCCCATTGCGCGCAGCACGTGGCTGGGCTCCAAACTGGCCGAGGTGCAGGCCGAACCAGAGGACACGGCAATGTCCTTGATGCCCATGATCAGGGACTCGCCTTCTACGTAGCTGAACGAGAGGTTCGAGTTGTTGGGCAAGCGATAGCGCACATCGCCGTTGATCGTCACAAAGTCCAAGGCCTGCATGACGCGGCTCTCGAACTGATCGCGCAGCCCTTGCGTGTGGGCGCGGTCCTTCTCCATCTCCTCGTGGGCCAGCTTGCAAGCCGCGCCCAAACCCACAATCCCCGGCACATTCAAGGTGCCGGAGCGCATGCCGCGTTCGTGACCGCCGCCATCCATCTGCGCGACGAGACGCACGCGCGGATTCTTGCGACGGACGTAGAGCGCGCCCACGCCCTTGGGGCCGTACATCTTGTGTCCCGAGAGGGCCAGCAGATCGACATGATCGGCGTCCACATCAATGGGCACCTTGCCGGCTGCTTGCGTGGCATCGGTGCAGAAGAGCACGCCCTTTTCCTTGCACAGCGCGCCCACTTCGCGAATGGGATTGATCGTGCCGACTTCGTTGTTGGCCCACATCAAGCACACGAGAATCGTGTCGGGGCGCATCGCAGCCCGCACAGCTTCCAGCTCGATACGGCCTTGCTTGGTCGGCTGCAGGTAGGTGACCTCAAAGCCCTCTTTTTCAAGGTGCTTGCAAGTGTCGAGCACCGCCTTGTGTTCGACCAAGCTGGTGATGATGTGGCGGCCCTTTTCACCGTACATCTGGGCCACGCCTTTGATGGCGAGGTTGAGCGACTCGGTCGCGCCGGAGGTCAGGACGATCTCTTTGCCGGACGCACCCAGTAGCGCACCAATGTGCACGCGTGCCTGTTCGACGGCCTCTTCCGCCTCCCATCCAAACGCGTGGCTGCGGCTGGCAGCGTTGCCGAAGTGCTCCGTAAAGTACGGCAGCATGGCGTCCAAGACCCGCGGGTCGAGCGGTGTGGTGGCCTGGTAGTCGAAGTAGAGCGGCAGTTTCATGATCAGGTGAGGGCCTTGGGCTGCAGCAGCGGGCCCGCTTGGACGAGGGAGCTTGTTTGCGCCAGAGAGCGCAGAGTGGTTCGTTCCATCAAACCCCAGATGCCTTCGCGTACGCGGTGCAGGGGCGAGCGGATGGGGCAGACGGGCTCCAAACCGCAGTTCGAGCTCGACGGTGAGCGTTCCGCTGTCTCGCAGGACGAAATGCTCGGGCGGCCTTCGAGGGCGGCCACAACTTCGGCCAAGGTGATTTGATCGGGCTGGCGGCGCAGCGTGTAGCCGCCGTCCTTTCCGCGCGCCGACTCAACCAGTTCCGCGCGCGCCAAGTCCTTGAGCACCTCAGCCAGCAGTCGCTTGGGTACGGGGTAGTGCTCTGCGATCTCGCGGACCGACACAAAGGCACCATCACGCCCCGTCAGGGCGGCGTCCGCGAGGTGGACGAGGGCGATCAGCCCGTATTCAGTGCGTTTGGTGAGTTGGATCACGGTTGTGGCGCTCGGAGTAATCCGCACGGATTTCGTGCTATTTGACTACCCACGCAAGGTGGAGAGTTTGGAGCTCGAGTCCGCAGTTCGCGATTGTAGGCCCCCCTAGGCCATTCTGCCACCCTTAGGCCCCCGAAATCTCTCGTCCACGGTAGGTTCTGGACTGAAGAGGTTCAGTCGGACCCCAGTCCTGCTCAAGACCAGCCTCTGGCGCGCCGAAAATACCTAAGCCATGGCTCACCAAACCGCTCCGGTCTGTTTCACCTGCGGCCTTGCCTACGACCGCTTGCATTTCAACCGGTTGCGCAACGGGGCGGTCTGTCCGACCTGCCGGGATCGGATTTTGGACGAGTTGCCGTCGCTCTTGCCGTCGCGCTCGCCCCAACAGGTCAACGAAGAGGCCCCTGCAGAGGCTTCAGGCTCCTTATTGCGTGCCCTGCCGCGCCTGAGTGATCGCCTGAGTGATCGTCTGGGCGACCAATAGCGGCTCTAGGTTCGCGCGCAAGGCTTCCGGCAGCGCTACCGGCCTGCGCGGCGTGCGCAGCAGGGAGATGCAGGCCAACTCGACCTCCACCGTCGCCAGGTGCGCGCGATCACCGGCTCGGTACATCTCCGAGTGGAAGGTCACGCTTGCCCCACGCAGAGTGGCTACGTGCGTGTGGATCTCCAGCTCGTCCTCATAGTGCGCCGGGGAGCGAAAGCGCAGCTGCATTGACCGCACGGGCAACGCATAGCCGTCCTTTTCCATCTGGGCATAGGACGACCCGTGGTGCCGCATGAGCTCCGTGCGCGCCTCTTCCGCATAGAGCACATAGTTGGCGTGGTGCACCACGCCCATTTGGTCGGTCTCGCCGTAGCGGACACGCAAGCGATGAATGTAGGCAGGCTGGCTCATGAGTGGTGTACGCAACGGGATGGTGTTCGCTTCGTTAGTCTTCGATTGTAGGCTTTACTAGCCCATGGTTGTTCCTCAGCACGCTGCGCCCCCGCGCGCCAACCCCAATGTCGCCACAGCGCTCACGTGGTTGTTGCCCGGTGCAGGTCATCTGTACCTGGGGCAACCACTGGTGGCCTTGCTGGGCTTCAGTGTGGTGATGGGGCTCTACGCTCTGGGACTAGCCCTCAGCGATGGCATGTTGTTCGAGCTGCTGCAACCGGACTTGCGCTCGATGGCGGCCGGCGTGCTGGCTCCCGAAGCAGCCAACATCGCGGGTTTGGTGTGGCACATGAAGGCTTACGGCTTTGGTTTGCCGTACCCGCGTCCCTTCCCTGAGTGGATCCATGTAGGAGTGTGGTGCACGGCCATCTCCGGACTACTCAACGTGGTGCTCATGGTGAAGGCCAATGGCGATGCGCGCACGCCTAGCGGTACGGATCCCAAGGGCACACGGCCAGCTTTGCTCGTGTTGGCCGGCTGGGTATTGCCTGGCTTGGGCCATTGGCTACAAGGTCGTCGCCGCCGGGCCGTGCTGGTGTTCTTGCTGATCACAGGCATGGTGGTGCTCGCCTCCGGTTTGGCGCAAGGTGCGAACCTCGATCGCGAACGCCACTTCTATTATTGGGCCGGACAGTTCCTAGCCGGAGGTCCGAGCTTTGTACTGGAATGGCTGCATGGTCATGCCTTGATCCGCGGCGAGGTGCCGTACCACGAAGCAGGCATCTGCTTTGGAGCATTGGCGGGGCTGTTGAATGTGCTCGCACTCTTGGATGTGCAAGGAGTGGAGGCGGATCGACTCCTAGGCGTAGACGACTCGCAAGCCCCCGTGGATAAGAGCTCCGCAGGTGGTGCACCCACGATTCTTGGTGGGGGAGGTCAATCGTGAAGGATCCCATCGTGCATCTGCTGTTGTTCATCGCCATCGTTGTGCCGATCGTGGTGTTGTCGGGGATGTATGCCGATCGCACGGATGACTCGATGCTCAAGGCCCTGCCCAAGCGATTGCTGATGTTCTTTGGCGGCCTTGCCTTGCTGATCGTGTTGATGCTGGTGGTCGAACACACCTTTGCCAGCACGACCTGAATCGGTTGTGCGCTCCTCACAGGCGCCTCCACAAACCTCCAGGCCCGCGTAGCACCAAGCCGCGCAGTTCGAGCTCTACCAGAGTCGCCAGCACCGGCACGGCTTCACCTTGCACTCGTTCGACCAGCTCAGCTGAGCTGAGTGTCTCGCCTTCGAGCGCTGCAACTAACTGCTGTTCCAGACCCTGCAGTTCTTCGAGTGTGGCAGCACGCTCGCGCTCTGCTGGGGCCGTACCCAATAGCTCACGCACAATCTCCTCGGGGTCTTCGACCAAGGTGGCTCCATCTCGCAACAAGCGGTGTGTGCCGCGCGAGTGCGGATGGTCCACGCGACCAGGCAGCGCCCACACGATGCGTCCTTGGTCAGCGGCCCAACGAGCCGTGATCAAGGAGCCCGAGGCTTGGGCTGCTTCGATGACGAGCACGCCATCCGCGAGTCCCGAGATGATGCGGTTGCGCAACGGAAAGTGGTGAGGGCGCGGCTCACGACCCGGCTC
>JBILXQ010000360.1:0-3450 GCA_044378375.1 Planctomycetota bacterium | reverse complement strand
TCAACGCAGCCCGCTTCCCCACGGCGATCGATCCCCACAACGCCGCGCTCGTCTTCCATCACGAAGAGAAGGGGCGACGCGCTTTGCGTTGCCAACGCGATGCCAACGGCCATGCGGAATGGCGCTACGACGGCGAAGATGGATCACGCACCTCCAGCGAACTGGCCGCGGAGATCGTGCAAGCACCGCTCGATTGGTCAGCGGGCGCCTTGCTGAGGCCACTCGTGCAAGACCTGGCCTTGCCTTGCATCGCGTACATCGGTGGTCACGGCGAACTGGCCTACCACGCGCAACTAGGAACCATTCGTGCGACTCTCGACTTGCCGCGGACACACTTTGTGCCGCGCTTGTCCTGCACCGTCGTCGATCCGCAGACGCGCCTCGCGCTGCACAAGCTGGGCGTGTCCACAGCCGAGATTCTGGCTGCCAAAGGTGCATGGGGTGTGCCCGAAGACATCACCGAAACACCGGCGGTCTTCGCGCGTCTGCGTGCCGTCGCCTTGGAAGCGGAGCGCGCATTGGATGGTTGCCGGGACGATGTGTCGCTCCTAGATAAGGGACTCGCGGTCCACTTGAAGCGCCTCGGCGATCAACTGCGCAAGAATGTGGAAGAGATCGTCGTGAAGGCCGAGCGCGTGCAGCTCAACAAGAGTGGCAAAGGTCGCCGGCATGAACGCCGCGTCAACAACGCGCTGGTACCGCGAGCTGTGCCGCAAGAGCGTTTGCTGGGTCCGCTCCAAACTCTCGCACGCTTTGGCACGGACTGGCTCGTCGAGTTCAGCCACGAGATCGATCCATTGCCGAGCACGCATGTGGTGCTGCACTTAGGCCCTGACGCCAGTGACGATACGCCTGCAAGGAGTGATGCATGAAGCTCGATGTACTCGTGGTCGCAGCTCACCCAGATGACGCCGAGATCTGTGTAGGTGGCACGTTGCTGCTGGCCAAAGCAGCAGGTAAGCGCATCGGCATCGTGGACATGACACGCGGTGAGATGGGCACACGCGGCACGGCCGAGGATCGTGCGCGAGAAGTCGCCGCCGCCAACGCGCTGCTGCAACTTGATGTGCGCGAGAACCTGGAGCTGCCGGATGGTCGCGTGCAGGACACACTCGCGGCGCGGGAGAGCCTCGCCGCGCTCTTTCGCCGCTACACGCCGGATGTCGTGCTAGCCCAGCACGCGATCGACCACCATCCCGACCATGCCTGCACAGGTCGCATTGCTCGCGAGGCATGGTACTTGGCCGGCTTGGCGCGACTCGCCCAACTTACCGGCGGGGGACAACCGCACCGCTCCAAGCGCTTCTACCACTACATGGGGCATGTACCCTTCGACCCGACCTTCGTGGTCGACATCGGGGCGGTGTGGGAACAGAAGCGCGCCTTGGTCGCGTGCTTCGAAAGCCAACTGCAACCCCAAAGCGCCCAGGACGACGGCCGCCACTTCCTCTACGGCTCGGACATCCAGCAACGCATGGAAACGCGCGCCCGCTTCTACGGCGAGCGCATCGCCGCGCGCTGGGGCGAACCGTTGCTCGCATCAGGACCTTTGCCCTGCTTCGATCCGCTTTTGACCTGTTAGAATCGCGGGCTGCACACCATGCGCCGCATCGCGATCATCAATCAAAAGGGCGGGGTCGGCAAGACGACCACGACCGCCAATCTCGGCGCTGCCTTGGCGCTGCAAGGCCGACGCGTCCTTGTCATCGACATGGATGCGCAAGCAAACTTGACACTGGCACTGGGCATCGAGCCCGACCCGTCAAAGCCCAGCAGCTACTCTGTGTTGGCCGGCACGGCAACGGTGGGCCAAGCGATCGTGCCCACCGCGATCCCCAACCTCCGCCTGTTGCCCGCCAACATTGACTTGTCAGGCGCCGAGCTCGAACTCGCCAGCGCCATGGGTCGCGAGTTCGTCTTGCGCGATGCGTTGACCGAATGGAACGACAGCGAACGCACGCGCACGGGTCGCGATGGCGCGGACTATGTGCTGTTCGATTGCCCGCCGAGTCTTGGTCTCTTGGCCATCAACTCGCTCTCATCGGCTGGCGAAGTGTTGATCACTCTGCAAACCGAGTTCCTCGCCTTGCAGGGCATGAGCAAGCTCGTTGAAGTCGTGCAGCTGCTCAAGAAGCGCCTCAACCCCGAGCTGACGATCACAGGGATCCTGCCCTGCATGTACGACTCGCGCAAACGCCTCGCACGCGAGGTCCTGCACGAGATTCGCTCGTACTTCAAAGGCCAAGTGCTGCCGGTGTCGATCCGCAGCAACGTCAAGCTCGCCGAGGCACCCTCCTACGGCAAGACGATCTTCTCCTACGCCGCCGACTCGAGCGGTGCGCAGGACTACATGGCCGTCGCTCAACAGTTGATCGAACGCGAAGGCCAATGGCCGGCGCTGGCGGGCTTGCCCAAGTTCGATCCTCAAGCGAAGGCTCCTCTCGATGCCGAAGCGCAAGCCAAGAAGGAAGCGCGCAAGGCTGTGCGCCCGCCGCCCCCGCGCAAGAAGGTGCCCAGCCAAGTCGCGCCGCAGCCTGTGCCGCCGGCGACCACGGCTTCGACGCGTCCGTCAAACACACTTGACATCCCGCCGTTGCCGCCGGATGCCTTCGAAATCCTGTCCGTTTTGCCTGACGCCTCATGACGCACGCGCCCACGCCGAACGATCGCGCCGGCGTACCGCTCAAGGTCGGTGTGCTGTGCCACCCGACCTACGGAGGTTCAGGGGTGCTCGCCAGCGAGCTCGCGCTGTCCTTGGCGGAGCGCGGGCACACCGTGCACTTGTTCAGCTATGACGTGCCGCCGCGCTTGGCTCGTGCCAGCGGGCCCGTGCAAATGCACGTCGCGCAGGGCTTGCCCTATCCCTTGTTCGCATCCACGCCGCACGACCTGGCTCTGGTCAGTTCGATCTTGGATGTGCATCGCGCCGAGAGCTTGGACATCGTGCACGCGCACTATGCCTTGCCGCACGCAGTCACCGGCTACCTCGCGCGACAAGCAGCCATCGCGGACCGTCACAAGCGCGCGCCGCGGCTTGTGACCACCTTGCACGGCACCGACATCACCTTGGTCGGCAGCGATCCGTCGTATGCGCCGTTGACGCAGTTCGTGCTCGAGCAAAGCGATGCCGTGACCGCAGTCTCTCGCAATCTGGCAGAGCGCACGCGCGAGCAATTCTGCCGCGACTTTGGCTCACGCGCCTGCCGCATCGATGTGGTGCGCAACTTCGTCGACATCGATGTGTTCCGACCCACTTGTGCACCGCGCGCCGCGCAAGCGACGGTGGTGCATGTGTCCAACTTCCGCGCTGTGAAGCGCGTACCTTGGTTGGTGCGCGCCTTCGCGCTTGCAGCACAGCAAGTCGATGCGCGACTGGTGCTCGTGGGAGACGGCCCCGAACACGGAGCCTGCCGAGCACTCGTGCGTGAGCTTGGCTTGGGACCGCGCGTG
>JBILXQ010000359.1:0-3459 GCA_044378375.1 Planctomycetota bacterium | reverse complement strand
TCTTCAAGCCTTCTTCAGACCAAGTTTCGGGGAAGGCTTCTTGCAGCAGCTGCACGCAATGCTCTTGATCGCGCATCTGCGTCAAGAGATTGAAGAGACGCCACAGCACCGGCGTAGCCGCCGGATCAACCGGTGCGGGCTCCGCGGCTGCTGCTTGCAAGCGCTCCAACAACAACTGCGGAGTCGTGCCACGTTCATCGCGCAGCATCATCAACGCCGGCAATTTGATCGAGTCCTTCTCGGTGCTGGCGGCGATCTTCTTCTCCAGCACTTCGAGCATCATGGCATGCATATCCGCTGTGGGCTTGCTGGCCATCAGCGTCTTCAAGCGTGCCATCAGGTCTTGCAGCGAGCCGAGGTGCTCGAGCGTCTTGCGCATATCCGCAACAGGATCGGTCGCGGCGCGCAGCAACATGATGTCGCCCTTCGCCGCTGTGCCGGTCACACGGAACCACTCGCTGTGCTCGGCTGCTTGACGCGCCTTCTTCCACCACGAGCTCCACGCGCTGCCGTCGATGCCGACTTGCAACATGGCGTTCTTGATGCCGACGTTCGACGCACGGCCACCGTGACGCGTCACAATGGCGCGCAACACCGACAGCGGGTCATCCTTCATGCGCTTGCGCAAACCGTCCGCATCGCGGTAGTTCTGCGCGCGCAAGTCTTCTTCCGACAACGGCTCGAAAATGTCGACTGCCGCGGAGAGGGGGAAGCGGTCCTTCTTGCCCGAGCCGAACTGCACATCGATCTCCAGCGCCTCGGCATGCAGGTTCTTGACCTCACCGACGCCCCAACCACCGGGATGGTGCACGAGCTTGCCAGGCACGAACGACAACAAGCGTTCGAAGGCGATCCACACGCCGCGTGCATCGGAGTTGCCCTCGCGAATGCCGGCGATCTGAGCGTAGGCCGGGTACCACTCGTTAGAGCCCCACGCCTTTTGAATGTGATCGAACATCATCGGGGCCAACTCGCCGCCACCCGAACCGCTCGACACCACGCAACCCAACAGACGAGCTGCATCGGCATGACGGCCGGTTAGTTCGAGCGCCTCGACATGCGTGCGCACCATCTGCATGCAGCGCGCCATGCGCTTCTTCTCTTGCACGATGCGCAGCGCGGCAACGACTTCTTCTACAGCGCCACCGCTGGAAATGAGCTTGGTCCAGGCATCGTCGAATTCCTGCCAGAGATCTTGGGCGACGAGGAGTTGGAGGCTCATGGTGTTCGGGCTCTCGAGTGGGGTCTGGGTCGGCTTGTCAGAAAACCGCCTCTCCTGACGGACGCGCCCTCGTGAACCGCTGGAGGGTTCGCAAGGGCGCTCGGCACGAGGGGCGTCGTGTCGCGAATAGTATGACGCGCACGCGCGTCGCTTGCAATCAGTCGACCGCCAGCAAGGCGCCCTTCAAGTACCGTGACCGCGCAAAGTCCGGGCGTTGGGGGTGGTCAGGGCCGGCCCCGAGGATCTCAAGCAGGCGCACCTCGCGCTCTGCACGGCGCGCCGAACGGAAGACGATGCCCAGCCAAGAGGGCAGGTCGAGCGCGCCCGAGCAGGAGAAGGTGGCCACAATGCCACCCGGCTTAACGGCGGCGATGGCCAAGGAGTTCCAGTCGCTGTACTTCTTGAGACCTTCCTCGTCCCGCGCCCGCGAGCGAATGAGCTTGTGCGGGTCGATCACGACCACACCGGGGCGTTCCTTCTGGCGCGCGACTTCGCGTAGCACATTGAATCCGTCGGCGTGCAGGAACTCGACATTGGTGAGCTTGTTGCGGCGTGCACCATCGCGCGCGCGCTCGAGCACCACCTCGTCCAAGTCCACGCCCCGCACGCGCCATGCGCTGGACAGGGCCGCCTGCAGGGCAAAGCCACCGGCGTTGGTGCACACATCCAACACATCCTGTCCACGGCAGTACTGCGCTACCTTCAAGCGATTGTCGCGTTGGTCACAGAACCAGCCGGTCTTGTGACCGGCACCAGGGGCCACCAAGTGCTTGAGGCCGGACTCTTCGATTTCGACCTCGCCAATGTCGCGCGGACCCTCTTCCGGATCGAAGCCCTCGGCGTCGGCCGCACCCTTGGGCACGCGGTGCACCACCTTGGCGCCCGGGTGTAGCTCCTGCAGCACTTCCTCAATCAGCGCCCGCCGCTGCCAAAAGGCGAGCGAGTGGTGTTCACACACCAGCGCCCCGCCCAAGTGGTCGACGATCAAGCCGGGCAGGTCATCGCCTTCGGCATGGCACAGCCGCCAAGCGCTCGTGGTCTCGGGCAAGCGCAGGGTCTTGCGGCGCAAACGATCGGCAGCTGCCAGCTTGCGCAACAAGAACTCGCGCTCGTTGCGCACATCGCTCTTCTTGCCGCGCGACAAAAGGCGTACCCGCACATCGGAACGGCCATTCCAATAGCCGGTACCCAGGTGCTGGCCGCGTTCATCCTCCACATCGACGAGGTCGCCGTCTTGGGGCCGCTCGTCGACCGGGGCTACCGACCGTCCGAAGATCCACGGCCCACCTGATTGCTCGGCGATCAACCGAACCCGTACACGTTCGCTCATCCCGGCAAGGATAGCGTGTGGGAGGTCCAGCGCACGAAACAGTACATTGAGAGCGATGCTTGCCCTGCTCCTCGAAGTGATCGCCCTCAAGGGCGCCGTTGTGCACACCATGGCTTCGGACGCGGCCCCGGTGGTGGGGACCGTCCTCGTCGAAAACGACACTATTGTGGCCGTGGGGCCCGAGGTGGTGGTGCCCGAAGGCGCCACAGTGATCGATTGGAGTGGCTTGCACATCCTGCCGGGGTTGGTGGATGGGTTCGTGAACCATGATCCCGACCACGATGCGCTGTATGTGGCCGCGGGGGTCACTCTCGTGCGGGATGTGGGCAATGACCTGAACCGCATCGACGGCGAACGCGAACGGGCGGCGCGTGATCGCGTGCCCGGGCCGTGGATTCATGGATGTGGTGCCGTGCTCGACGGCACGCCGCCGCTGGTCAATGGCGCGGTGATTTGTGTGGATGAGGCGGCCGTCGAAGAAAAACTGCCGCGCTTGATGGAGATGGGCTTCGAAGAGTTCGTCGTCTCGCCGGGGTTACCGATCGCGCCGTGGAAGCGTGTCATCGCTTGGGCTCACCAGCACGAGCGCAAGGTATGGGGACCGCTGCTAGCACGCTCGACGCTGCTCGAAGCGATTGAAGCAGGACAAGATGGCTTCCATCACCTAGATGTATTGATGGAGAGCCGCAGTGGTTGGGATGCGGCCGTGGAAGCGGATCTGGCACGCAATGCCGAACGCGTAGGCGCGGCCGGACGCGCGATCGTGCCGACGTTGGCGGTGTGGGCGCGACGCTTGCTGCCGCCGAAGGAAGGCACCCCCGAGCTGCAGTATGTGACGCCTTTCTATGTGCAAACCTGGCAAGCCGATTTGGAGGCACGACGCGCCTTCTTTCAGCGCGAACCCGCG
>JBILXQ010000358.1:0-3466 GCA_044378375.1 Planctomycetota bacterium | reverse complement strand
TTCCGTGCCACGGGTGGTCAGTTCGATTGGACGGCCTCGTTGAATGCAGGCATCACGGACCAACAGATTCAGCCGGGTGACCTGTTCAGTGCGTCCGATCGCAACACACAAGAGTTGACTCTGGGCTTCAATCGCCCGCTGACCACGGGCGGTACATTCAACGCCACGTTCAACACGAACAACCAAGTCACCAACAGTCCCTTTGCGGTCGATCCCACCTCGACCACGGACTTCGTGACCTTGGGCTACACGCAGCCTTTGTTGCGCGGAGCTTGGCGCGACTACGCGACCTCACGCCAAAAAGAGGGCGAGTACGATTGGCAGCGTCAAGGTGAGCGCGAGCGCCAAGCTCGTCAAAAGCTCTTGCTCGATGTGTCCAACGCGTATTGGGATCTGGTCGCCGCCAAGGCCGAGCTGGGAGTTGCGGAGTCCGGTGTGGACCTGGCGCGCAAGCAAGTCGACCAGAACCAGAAGCGCTTGGATGCAGGCTTGGGTGTGCAGAATGATGTGCTGCAGGCGGAGACAGAACTCGCGCAGCGTGAGCAAGAGCGCTTGTTGGCTGACACGCGCTTGCGTGCGGCTTCGGATGCGCTCAAGCAGCTGCTTTTCCCTGGCAGTGATCGTGAGGCGTGGGCGCGTGATCTAGCACCCTCGACCGCTTTGCCGGAGCTGGTGGAGGGCTTGTACGTGCCTGAGTGGCAAGCGGCCTTGACCACCGCCATTGATCGTCGCCCTGAACTCAAGCAACAGCGCATCGGGATTGACTCAGCAGAGGTGCGCTTGCGGCGCGCCGATTCAGACAAGCTCCCGCAACTCGACATGGATGTGTCGGCTGCGAGCCAAGGCTACTCGATCTACTCGCAAGAGGCTTTCGAGACAGCCACCTCGTACGACTATCCCACGCTGCGTGGATTTCTGACCTTCAGCGTGCCGATCGGCAACACGACGGCCCGTTTCCAGCGTAAAGCGGCTTGGACAGATCTGCGCGCCGAGAAGTTGCGCTATGACCAGTTGGAAACCACCATTCTCGCCGATGTGCGGGATGCTGTGCGTCAAGCTCAGTACCAGATTGAAGCAGTGAAGGCGGCCAAGAAGAGCTTGGAGCTGGCCCGCGAGCAGTTGGAAGCCGAGAAGGCGCGCTACGATGCCGATCAATCGACCACCTTCCAAGTGCTGCAGTTCCAACAGGAGTACGTACGCTCGCTGTCAGCCGAAGTGTTGACTCGCGCCAACCTCGCCAAGTCACGCGCCCGCTTGGAGGCTGCTCAAGGCACGATTGGTGAGACCAAAGCCCCGTGAGCTTCTGGACGTCCAGCGCGCGTGCGCTGGCTTGCGCGATGCTGCTCGCGTTGGCTGGATGTACGCAGGAGTCAGAGACTCCTCAAACACAGAAGTCAGGTGCTGCGCCTACGTGGGCGCCTGCGTCCGATGATCGGCTCGCGGTACTCTTGGCGCGCACGAACTGTGGGCCGTTTCTAGGTGACACGAGCAACCTGGTGCCGGTGCTGGTGCAGCGGCTGGTCGATGGTTCGCGCGACACGTTGCGTTGGGTGCGGCCCGAGTTGATGCAAGGCGGCGCGGATACCGTGCTAGAGCTCGAACGCTTGATCGCGGCGAACATGGATCAGGTCGCGTATGCCGCACGCGTGGTGGCCGCGCTTGACATTCTGGGTTCCATGAGCGCGCCGGCGGGCAGGCCTGCGGCACTGCGTTGCCTCGCGCACCCCACGGACTCGGTGCGCATTGCGGCTCTCGCTGTGTTGCGCAAGCATCCGCACACGGAGGACTGGGACCGACTGCTTGGTATGCGTGTGGGGGCCTCCGATGACTTGCTCTTGCATCTGCGGGCAGCGTTGCTGGCCTGTGATCCCGTGCGTGCGGGGCACATGGCTTTGGATGAGATCGTGGAAGGCCGGGCGGATGAGCGTCTGTGTGCGTCGTTAGCGGCCGCTTCTGAGGCCAATCTAGTGGCACGCATGCGAGTGGTTCTCCCCGCAGCGCCGGCGACGGTACGCACCCATTTGCTGGCCGGCCTTGCACGCAACGGAGATGCGCAGGCCAAGGCAGACCTGCGTACACAGCTGACCAGTGCCAGCGCGGTCGAGCGTCAAGCTGCTGTGACTGCGATCGTCACGGCTGGGCTGGACGAGTTGTTGCTGTTGGCTGCGCGCGATGAAGATCCTGCGATTCGCTTGATCGTCGTCAAGCAGCTTGCGCCCTTGCAGCACAACGGCGCGCGTGACGTCGTGCGCGATGCACTCGATGACACAGCTGATGATGTGCGCCTTGCGGCACTGGAGGCCTTGGCGGCTGTGGGGGACCCTCAGGCTCTGGACACCGCCTTCACCCTGTTGGACTTGAACCCAATCGCGCGCACCACCGCGCTGCGAGCGGTTCGTCCAGCCTTGTTGACAGAGGCTTCTGTGCGCGCCCGCTTTCTTGAACGCGTGCTTGCCCAACGCCCAGCGGCAGATGGTCCTGGTGCGCGTGAGGTGGATCGGGCCCTCGCCCTGATTCCCGATAGCACTGCCGCAAGCTTCTTGATGGAGCAGGCTGTGACGGCCCAGGCCGTGATCCAAGGTGTGCCCGCTCATCGATGGTATGCCGAGCTGGTAGGCGGGATGGGTGCGGCGGGCTTGTCCGTGCTACTCCAGCGATTGACGCTCGAACAAGACCCCGAGCGGCGCTTGGACCTCATTTGGGCCATGTCGTTTGGTCGTGATGAGGCCGCTCGTCAGGCATTGCTGCAGATTGTGGATGGCCAAACCAGCCATCCATATGACATCTTGATGGCGGCTGATCTGCTCGTGCGCTTAGGACCGGCGATGGAGCATGCCCCGCTACTCAAGCGTGCGGCATTGAAGCTCCCACCCTCTGATGCGCGCGCTGCGCTCAACTGCTTGCTGTGGGACTCCTACGCTATGACGCGCTCGCCGCGCTGATCTGCGCAGCCCTTTGCGGGGCCTGTGGTGATGACGGCGTGTCGGTGCCCAGCGCTTCACAGCCGCTGGGCGAGCCCTTGCCCCCGGTCGCTGCCCAGTTGAAGGGACGCACACGGCCCCGTGATCCAGCCATGCAGCAATGGCAAAGCCGTTTGGATCCCGTGGCGGACGGTTGGCCCGACGAGGCGTGGGCCGAGGAGCAGGAGCGCGCTCTAGCGCGTGAGTTCACTCGCCTGTGGAATCCAGTCCTTCCCTTGGAGGACGTGTCTCAAGTACTTGACAGCCTATCCGGACATAGCTTGCAGCCCCAGGTGCGCACGCAGGGGGACTTGCAGCTGCGCCTCCATCGGGCGCAGGCTAGTGCTACACCGGTCGACTTGCGGACTTGGTGTGCTCAGGTGCGCAGCGAAGCACCCGCTGTACAGCCGCGCGTAGAGTTGGAATTGGAGCGCGTAGAGCGTACCGACACGGGACGCGTGGGCTCCGGCTGGCTGCGAGCCGTTTGGGACCCCAGTCAAACCGGC
>JBILXQ010000357.1:0-3467 GCA_044378375.1 Planctomycetota bacterium | reverse complement strand
CAAGTGCTCAAGGCGCAAGGCAAGGATGGTCAGTACATCGACTTTGTGGGTTCCTTCTACAGTTGGACCTATGCCACGGGTTTTGCGCTGGTGGCTTTGCAGAAGGGGCTTGCGGCCGAAGGAGAAGGTCAGTGAGTTCCACGCGTGAGTACCTGTTGCGCTGTTTGGAGCCGCACTTGGATGCGCGTGCACACGAGTGGTTAGTGAGTGCCTGCGCGGAATGTGAAGCGCTGCCCCATCAACCTGAGGTGCGCTTTCCAACCTTGATCTCGCTGGCTTCACGCAAGGTTCCGGCCAAGCCTTTGGCGCCTACGCTTGCGCAGCGTGCCACCGCTCACGAGCTGGTGTCCGGTTGGAATCCCGAACGCTGGACGGTGCTGGAAGCTGTGCGCGCCGTGCTGGTGTTGTCGCGTGCTCATTTGGCTGGCCCGCAAGGTGTCGCGATCCTTGATGAGGTCTTTCGTCACGCCGACATCGGCGAGCTCTGCGCGCTTTACAAGACGCTGCAGCTGCTGCCGGATAACGCGCGCTTCACGTGGCGTGCCGGTGAAGGTTGCCGTTCGTCGATGAGTGCGGTGTATGAAGCCGCGGCTTGCGACACGGGCTTCCCGTATGCTCGTTTTGACGACGTGGCGTGGCGCCAACTGATCGTCAAGGCCCTCTTCGTAGGCGCGCCATTGCACCGTGTGTATGGCTTGGATGGGCGCCTGGATGAAGAACTGGCGCGCATCGTGCTGGACTTTGTGGAAGAACGGCGCAGCGCGCAACGCGGAATCGTGCCGGCCACATGGGCTTGTCTGGGTCGTAACGGAGGTGCGCGTGCACGCGCGTCTCTACTGACCGAGTTGGGCACGGATCATGCCGCCGGACGAGCAGGAGCCCTGCTGGGCTTGGCTCGCGCCGGACACACCGACGATGTCAAAGCCTATGCAGCACGCGGTGATAGCGATCCGCTCGTGCAGCAAGCTCTCGTGCGTGCGCTGGCGGCGCGCCCGACGCAAGACGACTACGCGCCTCTCTTTGGACTCTGACAGGACCTGCACTAATGCGCTTCTTTGATCCCCACATCCACATGACCAGCCGCACCACCGACGACTTGGAAGCGATGTCCAAGGCAGGTGTGCGCGCCATCATCGAACCTGCGTTCTGGTTGGGACAACCGCGCACGAATGTGGCCACATTTGTCGACTACTGGTCGAGCTTGGTTGGTTGGGAACGCTTCCGTGCGGCCCAGTTTGGCGTAGCCCACTACTGTGCGATGGGGCTCAACAGCAAAGAGGCCAACGACGAAGGTCTGGCGCGCGAGGTCCTGGCCGAGCTCCCGCGCTTTGCCTTCAAGGAAGGTGTCGTCGCCATCGGTGAGATTGGCTACGACGAGATCACCAAGGCCGAAGAGAAGGCCTACCAGTGGCAGCTGGAATTCGCAGCCCAGCACGACATGGTGGTGATGGTGCACTCGCCGCACCGTGACAAGAAGAATGGCATCCGGCGTTCGATTGCTGTGGCCAAAGAGTGCGGTGTGTCGATGTCCAAGCTCGTGATCGACCACAACAACGAAGAGACCGTGCAAGATGTGCTGGATGCAGGGGCATGGGCCGCCTTCACGATCTACCCGCATACCAAGATGGGCAGCGAGCGCATGGTGGAGATCGTGCGCCAGTACGGTCCCGCACGCATCATCGTGGATTCCAGTGCCGACTGGGGTGTGAGTGATCCGCTTTCGGTTCCCAAGACAGCGCATCTGATGCTGGAGCGTGGCATTGCTGCGGAGGCAGTGGAGCTGACCACCTGGCAGAACGCGCTGGATGCCTATGGACAGTCAGGTCAAATTGACAAGGAGGCTTTGCTGCGCACGCCTTCGATTGACCAGCGCCAACTCTTCCACCAAAACTCCGTCTTGCGTGGACAAGCACCGCGCATCGACGAAGTGGTCCCCAACAACTGACACGCGCCCTCTAGCCCATGCGCCCGATCGTAAGACTGGCTTTCGCACTGTGTCTGGTCGCCGGAGCAACGCTCGTAGGCTCATGCAGCCCGCAGCAAAGTGCCAAGAAGTTGAACATTTTGGTCGTGTCCATCGACACGCTGCGCGCGGATCACTTGGGCTGTTATGGCTACACGCGGCCCACTTCGCCCAACATCGATGCGTTTGCTGCCAAGGCAGCGGTCTTTGAGAACGCGCACTCGTCGGCTTCGTGGACCTTGCCTTCGTTCGCCAGCCTGTTCACTTCGCTGTACTCCACCTCGCATGGGTGTTGGAAGGTGGACAGCCGCTTGGAAAGCGAACATGACACGCTCGCCGAGCACCTGCGCGATGCAGGCTGGGATACCAGTTTGATCGTCCCGCATGTGTTCTTGTCCGGGCAGTACGGCTTGCAGCAGGGCTTTGTGCACATCGACGACACGCTGGTGCGCACGGCTTCGGAGTCCAACAAGGTCATCAGCTCGCCGGCGATGACCGACAAGTCGATTGCGTGGTTGGAGCGCAAGCAGCAGAGTCCGGATGATTCGCCGTTCTTTCTGTGGGTGCACTACTTCGATCCGCACGACGAGTACTTGCCGCACGCAGGCTACAGCGAACAGTTCGGCCTCAAGGCCGACATCGACTTGTACGACGGCGAGATTCGTTGGGTCGATGAGCATGTGGCGCGTCTGCTCAAACGTGTGGACGAGCTGTATGGCCTTGACCAGACCGTTGTCGCGATCGTTGCTGATCACGGTGAAGAGTTTGGCGAGCATGGCTTCCAGCGCCACGGTTACACGCTGTACCAGGAGGCGGTGCGCATCCCGTTGATTGTGCATGTGCCCGGACATGCCGCGCGTCGCGTCAGCGATCTCGTCTCCAACATCGATTTCATGCCCACGCTACTGGAAGTCGCGGGTGTGCCAGCGCGTGGCTTGCAGCAAGGGCGCAGCCTAATGCCTTTGCTGCGCGGCGAAACCTTGCCGCCGCGCGGAGCCTTGTCCGAAGTTCGCTGGCACGACGACCAAGACATGCGTTGCTGGCGCGAAGAGTCGTGGAAGCTGCACGAAGATCGGTCGCACGGCAAGGAACGCGACGAGTTGTACGATTTGGCCGCCGATCCGCGCGAACAGACCAACTTGCTGTCCACGCGTCAAGACGCCTTGACGCGCATGCGCGACAGCTTGGGGCACATGTTGGGGCTGGCGTTGCAACACGCCAAACTCTTCCCGCAGCCGCGACGCTACACACCTCCGCCAGGTGACCAAGCTCGTCTGAGTGCTTTGGGATATGCAGAGGATGAGGTGCAGGCCCCCGTGCAACCGGAGACACCGAAGTGAAGCTCTACCTGTGGAGCCTGTTGCTGCTAGGCGTGTGCCTGGCTGGCTGCAGCGATAGTGAAGTGCGTCGCACGCGTCAGCCCGATGGCTCGCCTTGGACGGAACAGCACTTTGTACAGGGCAAGGCCAATGGTCCGCTGCGCGTATGGCACACGGACGGCAAG
>JBILXQ010000356.1:0-3473 GCA_044378375.1 Planctomycetota bacterium | reverse complement strand
AACACCAGCAATCGGCTTGTCTGCGATGGTCGTCTCCGTGGGCGGCACGACGACTTGGCGCTGGGCGCCGTCCACACCGGCCACTTGCAAGGTCAGAACTTCACCGCGCGCCAAACGATCGCTCAGGGCTTCAAAGACGGAGAGAGTGGGGGGGGCACCTTCCACAGCAACGATGCGCTCGCCACTCACTAAGCCTGCCGCCTCGGCCGCGCCAGCCTTGCTGACGACGATGCGTGCTTGCGGATCCGGCATGGGTGTCAGCCCCGCCGTGTAGAGCTTCATCTGCTCGTTCCACTCGGGGCGCAGTTGAACCTCGCGCGGAGCGCTTTCGCCTGGCAGCAAAACGGTCAGAGTCGCAGCCTCAGGCGCGCGCAACGCGACTGCGGTGGGGATGTCCGCAAAGCCACGCATCGGCTCGTCATCGACCGCGAGCACGCGTGTGCCTGCAGGCAGGCCCGCCTTCCATGCGGCAGAGCCAGGCTCGGCCGGGCCCAGCAACGGCTCAGGGAAGGGAACACCAATCGCGAACACGATGGGGAACACCACCATCGCGAACACGAGGTTCATCAGCACACCGCCCGAGAAGATCAAGAAGCGCGCGCCCACACTCTTGGAGCGCAAGTCATCGCTTTCGGTCGCGTTGGCACTGGTCTGCGCTGCTGCAGGCTCGCCTTCCGTAGGCCCGCCTTCACCCTTCATCTGCACATAGCCGCCCAACGGCACAGCAGCCAGCTGGTAGGTCGTATCGCCACGCTTCCAGCCAAACAACTTGGGACCAAAGCCCAAGCTGAAGGTCTCCACGCGCACTCCGCACCGACGCGCGGCAAGGAAGTGGCCTAGTTCGTGCACGAAGATGACGAGCCCGATGCCGAAAGCGACGAGCAAGATGCGGCTGATGTCAGAGATCCAGTCCATGTGCTTAGGTGACAGCGCGTGCAGCAGCCGTCTGGTGTACGAGGTTGGCGGTCAAGTCGCGCGCTTGCGCATCGGCTTGCAGCAGGGCGGAGATGGATTGGTCCAGTCCCGGACGCAGAGTCAGGGCGCGCTCGACCAAGCGCGTGATGTCCGTGAAGCCGATGCGCCCCGCGAGGAATGCCTCTACAGCTACCTCATCGGCCGCATTCAAGACGGCACCCGCATCGCTGCCTTCGGCGATGACGCGCCAGCCCAACGCCAGGGCCGGGAAGCGTTCTAGGTCCGGTGCCTCAAAGCTCAAGTTGGCCATGCTGCGCACGTCAAATCCGGCATACGGCGACGGTGCGCGATCAGGATGGTGCAGCGCGTAGTGGATCGGCACGCGCATGTCCGGCGGGCCCAACTGAGCAATCACGGAACCATCCACGAACTCGACCATCGAATGCACCACCGATTGTGGATGCACCACCACCTCGATGCGCTCGCGCTCCAGACCGAACAAGTGGTGGAGCTCGATGATCTCCAAGGCCTTGTTCATCAAGGTCGCGCTGCCGATGGTGATGCGCGGCCCCATGCGCCAGTTCGGATGGGCCAACGCTTGTTCCACCGTGGTGTGCGCTAGGCGCTCGCGCGGTGTGGTGCGCAAGGGACCGCCAGAGGCTGTCAAAATCACTTTACGCACGCGCTGCATGGACTCGCCGCGCAAGCACTGGAAGACCGCCGAGTGCTCCGAATCCACCGGCACAATCGTGGCACCGGACTCTTGGGCCATGCGCACCAAGTGCGCTCCGGCAACCACCAACGATTCTTTGTTCGCCAGCGCCAGTGTCTTGCCACGTCGCAACACCACTTCGCTGGGAGCAACACCGGCAGCACCGACCACTCCATGCACAGCCAAGTCATACTCGGCGATCTGGCACAGCTCGACCAACGCCTCGGGACCTGCCAGCACACTTGTCTCGCGCGGCACTCGAGGGCGCAACCACTCCGCGGCCTCCTCATCGAGCAGGGCGACGAAGGGCGGACGGAACTCGTGCACCTGCGCCAACAGCTGCTGCGCATCTTTGCGCGCCGCCAGACCCACGATGCGTCGCGCCTGAGGATCATTGCGCACGACATCCAACGTCTGGCGACCGATGGAGCCTGTGGAACCGAGTACGAGGAGTCGTTGCATGCGCGTGACCGTCCCAGAGTGTAGGTTCTGGGCTAGGATGCTCCCACGATGATCCACGACTCGCGACACTGCTTGCATTGTGGCACGCCCACAGCGCCACGGGCGATTGAGGGTCGCGACCGCCGCGCCTGCGCCACTTGCGGCTGGGTGCATTGGCTCAATCCCGCTAGCGCTGCCGCGGGGCTGATTCTGGCCGAGCGGCGCGTGCTGCTGGTGCGCCGCTCCATCCAGCCCTGCGCCGGCCAATGGGCGCTGCCTGCTGGCTATCAAGAGATCGATGAACCCGCTGAGGAGGCGGCCCGCCGGGAGATCCGTGAGGAATGCGGCCTGGAGGTCGAAATCCATGGGTTGCACGCCCTCCTGTGGATCCCCAGTCCCCACCGCCCGGCCAATCTAGCCGTGTTCCGTTGCACACCGACCACCTTCGACCTCCGCCCCGGTCCTGATGTGGAGGACGCGGCGTGGTTCGATCTCGACGCCCTGCCGCGGGAATTGGCCTTTGATAACGGCCCGCAGATCCTGTGGCCGCTACGCGATCAACGGCCGGGCTAGATGGCGCGGAACTTATAGGTGACGAAGCTAGCGCCGCCGACTACTCTGACGGCGTACCGCAGACCCAAGGAGTGAGTGCCGTGAAGCGATCCCTGCTGCTCTTGTCCATCGCCTTCGTCGCCGCCGCTTTCGCGCCGGTCGAGGAAGTTCTGAAGCCTGCTGACCATGCCGCGCTCGGTAAGAGCATCCAGGCTTGGGTGAAGGCCAGCAACGAGAACAAAGGCATCTCCAAGGCCTACGAGGAACTCGCCAAAGAGTTCGAAAAGCTCGACAAAAAGGCCAAGCGCAACACGCTGGCGCTGACCGGTGATCTGGGCCGCGCCGTGTGGGCCAGCTACGACTACAGCAAGGGGCGCGTCGTCAAGGGCAAGGTGCACAAGGACACGGTGCCCGCCTACTGGGACGACAAGGCCAAGCTCGACTACGCGGTGTGGACACCGGCTAAGTACGATCCCCGCCAAGCCTATCCCTTGCTCGTGTGCTTCCCCGACAAGGGGCAAAAGCCCGAGCAGCACCTCATGGAAGACTGGATGGATCCGGGCTTGCGTGAGAAGGCGATCCTGCTCTGCATTCCGCTCCCGGAGAACGAAGCGGATTGGAACGACGCCGATGCAGGCGCCAGCAAGCCCACCGGCACAGGCAACCTGTTCACCTTGTTGAATGGTCCCGAAGCCATCACGCGCAGCCACGCGATCGACTTCGACAAGATCTTTCTGTGTGGTCGCGGCCAAAGCGTGGGCACGGCGCTGGTTTTTGGCTCGCGCTTCCCGGATCGTTTTGCCGGCATCATCGGTCGCGCTGGGGACACGGTGGCGGTGACGAACGAGAACTT
>JBILXQ010000355.1:0-3483 GCA_044378375.1 Planctomycetota bacterium | reverse complement strand
GGAAGGCTCTGGCACCGGGGCTCTGAAGGATGGGATTGACCTGCGGCGCCAGATGGAAGTGGGCTTGGCGCGGTTGGCGCGGCGGGCGGGTGAGGGAGAGAGTGTGGGGGTGGTGGCGTACTTCCAGAGTTATTCCAACACCTATGTGGCACCGGAGAGGTTGCGGCTCGTGTTGGATAGTTTGGAGCCGTGGCTGCCGGGGGGCGAGCGGGATGAGGCGGCGGCGCGGGTGGTGTGCGTGGCTTTGGCGACGCGACCGGACACATTGCCGGAGTGGGCACTCGATCAGCTGTGTGAGTTGAAGCAGCGCACGGGAGTGGATGTGTGGCTCGAACTAGGCTTGGAGACGGCCAGTGACGAGGTGCAGCGCCGCATCCACCGGCTCCACACGCTCGAGGAGTTTCACTCAGCCGTCCAGCGTGCGCATGCGCGCGGGCTGTTGTGCGTTGGGCATGCGATTTTGGGTTTGCCAGGTGATGGGCGCGAGGGTGCGCGCCGCACGGCGGAGGAGCTTGCGCGGGCGGGAGTCGCGGGTGTGAAGGTGCATCACTTGATGGTGTTGCAGCGCACGGTCATGGCAAAGCAATGGAAGCAAGGGGAACTCGAAACGCTGGACGCGCCCACCTATGTGGAATGGCTGGCGGATTTTGTCGAGCGCTTGCACCCGGAGCAGGTGCTGCACCGCCTGACGGGCGATGCACCTGCACCGAGTTTGCTCGCGCCGCATTGGCCCGTCGCGAAGAATGAGATCCGCAATCTGCTGCAAGCGGAGTTGCAACGCCGAGGTACACGACAGGGTGCGCTATGGTCAGCGTCCCCTTCCTAAGGCGCGCGGCGCTGTCCTAGCGCCCGTGGGCTAGTGGTACAGAATGCGGTCGCAGCTCGGGCACTGCACCAGCTCGGCCCCACGCGACACGCGCACCACCATGTTGGTGGGCACTTCCATATAGCACGCCCCGCAGACGCGGCCTTCCAATTGCGCCAGCGCCTGACCATCGCGCGTGGTCAACACGCGTGCATACAACGCCAGCGTGTCCTGCGGCACACCAGCACCCATGCGCTCTGCGCGCGCGGCAACGAGCTTGGCCTTGCGTGCCTCGGCAGCCTTGGTTTCGGCTTCGACATTGGCAGCGAATTCGTTGTAAACGGTCAGCTCGCTCGCGTGCTGCGCCTCTAGCGTGGCGGCTTCTTTCTCGAGCGTCTCCGCCTTTTCCAAGAGCAGGATGCCGGTCTCTTCCGATGCACCGATCTCGCGCTTGAGGTTGCGCTTCTCGTGATCGAAAGCCGCCAGCATGGCTTGATCCGCGCGCGACGCAGCGGCTTCGGTATCGAGCTTCTTGATGCGCTGGCGAGCTACGGTTGCCTTGTCATCATGCTCTTTGGCTTCGATGCGCACCTTGCGCGCTTCGGCTTTGAGCTCAGCGGCCCGCGAGGCCAGCTTGTCGAGTGCGGCCTGACGTTTGGCGCGCTCGGCGGGAAGGCGCTTGAGTTCCTCAAGCACGAGGTAGAGATCGCGGTCGACCTCTTGAAGGGATTGGAGGACCTGCAACACGGACTGCATGCGCGAGCAGTCTAGCCCAGCAACGGTCGGGAACGTGTGCAAATCCCCGCAGACTTGCGCAGCACCGCAGAAAAGCAGGCGTCGCACAGCCTACCTGTGCGACGCCTGCAGCAAACATCAGATACAGCAGACTTTAGATGTCGCCACCCAAGTCCAGCGCCATATCGGCATCGTCCGTGGCCCAGTCCGACGGATCGTCCGGGATCTGAGCACCGTCAAGGAAGCTCGCCAGCTGGCGCGCGCGCACCGGGTGGCGCAACTTGCGCACAGCCTTGGCTTCGATTTGGCGCACGCGCTCACGCGTCACGCGGAAGATGCGGCCGACCTCTTCGAGCGTGTAGGTGTAGCCGTCACCGATGCCGTAGCGCAACTTGACGATTTCGCGCTCGCGGAACGTCAAGGTGTTGAGCACCTCGTCGATACGCTCCTTGAGCATCTCGTGGCCAGCCGCTTGCAGCGGGCTCTCCGCCGATTCGTCTTCGATGAAGTCGCCGAAGTAGCTGTCATCGCTCTCGCCGATCGGACGATCGAGCGAAATCGGGTGCTTGCTGATCTTCATCACGCGCTTGGCTTCGTCCACCGAGATGCCGGTGGCCTCGGCCACTTCCTCGACGCTCGGTTCGCGGCCCTTCTGCTGCACCAACTTCTTGGTGACATTGCGCAGCTTGCTCATCGTCTCGATCATGTGCACCGGAATGCGGATCGTCCGCGCCTGGTCCGCGATCGAGCGCGTGATGGCCTGACGGATCCACCACGTGGCGTAGGTCGAGAACTTGTAACCGCGGCGGTACTCGTACTTCTCGACGGCCTTCATCAAGCCGGTGTTGCCCTCTTGGATGAGGTCGAGGAAGGACAAGCCACGGTTGCGGTACTTCTTGGCGATCGACACCACGAGGCGCAGGTTGCCCGACGACAGCTTGCGCTTGGCGTCTTCGTACTCGGCGAAGTGCAAGCGCACTTGATCGATGCGCCGCTTGAGACGGTTCGCCGGCTCCAAGGCCTCGAGTTCCATCTCCATCAGGCGATCCTGGAGTTCGCGCACCTGATCCTTGGCCTTGGGCAAGCCCTTCAGCGCCGCAATCTTGCGCTCGATCGTGCGCATCTCGCGGTACTGGTAGTCCATCTTCTCGATGCAGGGGCGGATCTTCTTCACCTGCAAATGGCACTCCTCGATGAGGATCACCAGCTTGCGGCGAATCGACTGCACCTTCTCGAGCTGCTCGGCGCGACGCGCCTTCGGCAACTCTTCATCCAACAGCGGACGGTATTCCTCGCGAATCCGCTCCACCATGCGGCGGATCGTCTCGAGGTTCACCGGCAAGCGCTTGGCGAGGAAGTTCTTGCCCAGCGTCTCGACGATCTTGGGATCGTCGTCCGGCTTGGGATTGGGGTTGACCTTCAGCGTGCGGTCAAAGGCCAGCTCGCCGCGCTGCACCATGTCGAGCACCTTCAAGGCCTCGTTCATGGTCAAACCAGAGCCCACGGCTTTCTTGCGGAAGCGCTTGCGCGTGATTTCGATGGTCTTGGCGAGGAAGATCTCTTGGTCGCGCGTGAGCAGCGGGATCTCGCCCATCTGCGTCAAGTACATGCGCACCGGGTCATCGATCTTCTCGGGGATGCCCGCCTTGGCAAAGATCGGCTCCGGCGCGTCTTCGGAGTCTTCCGACTCGACGCTTTCCATGCGCACAGAGGCCGTGTCTTCCTCCATGTCCGCCATCTGGCCGGGACCTGACTCGGGATCGTCGATGAGCTCGACACCCGCGTCTTCCAGAGCCGTAATGACCGCATCCATGCGGTCCGGCGGCAGGAACTGGTCCTCCAGCAGATTGTTGATCTGCGTGTAGGTGAGGGAGCCCTTACGCTTGCCCTCTTCCAGTAGCTGCTTGACGATGTCGTCCGGTTTTTCAGCCATATCTCGTGTA
>JBILXQ010000354.1:0-3499 GCA_044378375.1 Planctomycetota bacterium | reverse complement strand
GACAGCTTCCTTGACATAAGTGCCGTGCTCGGTGCGCATGGTCACATACCACTCGTCTTCGGCGCGTTGCTCCACCGAGACGAACTCCACCCAACGCTCGCGTGCCTTGTCCGCACGACGGTGAGCCACGCGCTCGGGCGTCTGCTGGATCAACACATGGCGCGTGCCCACGATCGCTTGTGCCGTCTGAGCCTCGATCGGTTGAGCCACCTTGACCAAGGCACCGTACTCCTTGGAGTGCGGCGTCTCCTTCAACACGCGCACACGCGACTTGTCCGCATGATGCAAGCCGTGCACTTCTAGGCGTCCCTCGTTGCGGCGATTGATCTCAGCTTCCACCGCTGCGAGATCCACATCCAGCACCTTGGGGTTGATGACCTCCATCACGAAGGGTCGCCCGGCGCCCAACATGCGCACATCGACATCTTCGCGGCCGGCACCATGGAACTTGTTCTTGCGCGTGCGGAACATGCCGCCCACCACCCAGCCCACCAGCTCTTGCACCGAGTCCTTGGTCAGCTTGCCCCAACCTTCGCAACGCGGGCACTTACGACGCCGGCGCGGATGGCCTTTGCACTCAGGACAGAAGAACACGGTCTGCGGCAAGTCGCGCACGAGCTTGCGGTAGCGCCCTTCTAGAAAGAGCTTCACCTGCGGACGATCGTCGGCGCGTTCGGGCTGCATAGGAAGGCGGAGAGGATACCGAGCCCTGTGCCTTGCTACCATACAGACGCATGCATCCGATCCTCTTTGAGATCCCTGGGCTCAACTTCAAGGTCCGCGCCTTCGGCGTCATGGTGGCCTTGGGCTTCCTGCTTGGTTCGTGGATCCTCGGGCGCCTCGCTGCGCGCTACGGTCACGACCCCAAAGGTGACCCGCAGCGCTATGCCTCGATCACCAGTTGGATCGTGATTGGTGTCATCCTCGGCGCGCGCTTGATGTATGTGGTGGTCGAGACCCTGCAGGGTTCGCAAGTCGGGCAGGGCTTCCTCGAGGATCCACTCTCGATCTTCTATGTCTGGCAAGGTGGCTTGGTGATGTATGGCGGCATGCTCGGGGCGATCGGCTTCGGCATGTTCCGCGCGTGGCAGCTGGGCGTTGCACCAGTGCATGCACTGGACCTGGGACTCGTCGCCGGCTTTGTGGGCCAAGCGATTGGTCGTGTGGGCTGCTTGCTCGTGGGCGACGACCACGGCAAGGTCGTGCCGGAAGGCTGGAGCTGGCTGCCCTTCCCCATCACCTTGCGCGTGCCTGATCCGCTACCCGAGGAGAGTCTCTTCGGTCTGCAAAACGCTGGGCTGCAGCTGTGGGCCACGCAACCTTTGATGAGCCTCAAGGCACTGCTCGTGGCTTTCATCGGCTGGCAGATGTTGAAGCACCGCAAGTACGCTGGACAAGTCTCGCTCGTCGTGCTGTTGAGCTACAGCGTGCTGCGTTTTGGTGTGGAGATGCTGCGCGGTGACTCGGTGCGCGGACTATGGTTCGGCAACTCGGTCTCCACCTCCCAACTGGTGTCGCTCGTCGTCGGCACCTTTGCGCTGGTGATGCTGTGGCGCTGTCGCGATCGTCGCGATCCGTTGCCGGATGCACGCTTGAACAGCTGACCTGTGGCGCGTCGCAGCACACCGGATGATGAAGGGCTCTTCGCGCCTGCGCAGCGCGCCCCCTTCACACCACACATCGTCGCAGGCATCGATGAGGCAGGCCTAGGCCCGCTACTCGGCCCGTTCACTTTGGGTTGGGCCGCGTTTCGGGCCCACAATCCGGCCTGTTTGGAAGATCTGTGGACCACACTGGCACCCGCCGTCTCGCGTGTGCCCACGGCCATGGATGCTCTCGCGGTGGCCGACTCGAAGGAGGTCTACACGCGCACACCGCGCGGTGCGCAGCGCCTGGAACGCGTCGTGCGCGCCTTTGACCACTTGTATGGTCTACTTGACACGCCCGCGCAGCCTTCCGCCGGCAACGAGTGGTTCCGTCAGGCCGCCGGTGTGCGTTGGAACGAGGCTCTCGCCGAAGAGTACTGGTGGTCGGACACGCCCCACTCCCTGTGCGACACCGACGATGCCGAAGCCCAGCACCTGCTGGCCACGCGCTTGCGTGCCTGCGCTGCACAACAAAGCCTCACCTTGGTCGCCCAAGGTGTGCGCACCATGACGGCGCGCGAGCTCAATGCTTCTTATGCGCGCACCGACAGCAAGAGCGCCACGCTGTGGGAAGAGGTCTTGGCTCTCATCCAACTGCTTTGGTATGCGCACGCCTACGAAGGACTCGCGCTCACCATCGACCGCCAAGGTGCGCGTTCGCGCTATGCCGGTTTGCTGGCTGCAGTCAGCCCCGATGTGCAAGTCACCGTGCTGCGCGAAACCAGCTCGGATGCGCTCTATCGTTTGGACGATGACCACGGGCGCCGCGCCCTGATCCGTTGTGTCGAGCGGGCCGAGAGCCTGTCCTTGCCCGTTGCTTTGGCTTCGTGCCGTGCCAAGTACGCACGCGAACTCGCCATGGAGGGCTTCAACCGCTGCTTTGCACGCCACGCACCCGCAGTACAACCGACCGCCGGCTATGTAGAAGACGGCCGGCGCTGGTTGGCCGAGATGCAACCCACTCTGCAGCGTTTGGGTCTGGATCCAAGCCACATCGTGCGTTCCCGCTGAACTGCGGCTATCCTTGTGGCGCTCGCGGCCCCGCCGTGGGCCCCAAGACAAAGCCCCCAGACTCCAGTGAAGATCGCCATCCTCGGCGCCGGCGTCTCCGGCCTATCCCTTGCTCGCTTCTTGGTCGAAGGCGGCATTCCCGCTGACGACTTGACCCTTTACGAAGCAGCCCCTGTCGCTGGCGGTTTGTGCCGTTCCAAGACAGTCGACGGTTACACCTACGACATCTCCGGCGGCCACATCCTGTACTCGAAGGACAAGCCCGCCCTCGAGTGGATCATCGCCCAAAGCGGCGGCCGCGAGCGCTTCACCTCGGTCGAGCGCCACACGCGGATCCGCTACGGCCAGCGCTGGGTCAACTACCCGTTCGAGAACGGCTTGGGTGACTTGCCGCCCGAGGCCACCTTCGACTGCCTGCGCGGCTATGTTGCCGCATGGCACGATCGCACCGCGCGCAACACCACCGCACCGAGAGAGTTCGGCGCCTGGGTCCGCTGGCGCTTTGGCGATGGCATCGCCGAGCACTTCATGGATCCCTACAACGAGAAGGTCTGGAAGCGCTCGATGAACGAGCTGACTTCTGACTGGGTTGCAGGCCGCGTGCCCGATGCGCCGGTCGACGATGTGCTGCGTTCCGCGGTCGGCATTCGCACCGAAGGCTACACGCACCAGTCAAGTTTTCATTACCCGCTGCATGGCGGCTTCCAAGCCATCACCGATGCCTTGCACGCGCAGCTCGCCACCCGCACGCGCTTGGGTTGCCGCGTACAGCGCGTCGAGAAGCGCGGCTCGCAGCTCTTTGTCGATGACGAAAGCTACGACCTCGTGGTCTCGACGCTGTC
>JBILXQ010000352.1:0-3520 GCA_044378375.1 Planctomycetota bacterium | reverse complement strand
CGGTCTTGCTGCGCTCATGCAGCGGCAGCGCCGCCACCATCGGCAAGACCACGGCCGAGGAGGTACCGGACAGGATCCCGCCCAGAATCAAGGCGGGCCAAAAGCCGAGGTGATCCTGCGCGAAATAGGCCACCAACGCCATCGTGGCCGCCGCCGAGGCGAAGGTCAGGGCGCTCGTGTCGACGAGGCCTTTGCGCAAGCTGGCGAGCGACAGCCCAAGCCCGCCTTCGAACAGAATCACGATCAGCGCAATGCTGGTCAGCACCGGCCCCACGCGGCCAAAGTCCTCGCGCATGACCCAATGCAGCCCCACGGGCCCCAGCGCAATTCCCAAGCCCACGAGCAGCAGCACATCGGGAATCCGCGTGCGCCGAAACAGCGCCGACAGCAGGTGACCCAGAAAGATGACGAGGCCGAGAGTGAGGATGGCGGCGTGCATACGATTGAAAAGCACAACGGGCGCCCTTGGAGAAGGACGCCCGTCGTCTTGTTTTGGAGCGGCTGAAGGGACTTGAACCCTCGACATTCACCTTGGCAAGGTGACGCTCTACCACTGAGCTACAGCCGCGTTTGAGGTAGAGAAGAATAGCGTCCCCAACGGCGGATGCAAGTCTCAACTGCTCTGGCATGCCGAGGGGGTGGATAGAAGTTCCGCCAGCAGGCGCGAAGCCGCGCGGGCGGCGGTGGCTACGTCCCTCCCGAGCGCCAATTCGCCGGCCAAGCGCGAGGCATACCTGCAGCCCGACCCGCGGATCTTGGCCCCCGCCAGCCTAGGATGACGCAACTCGGCGCGGTGGAGCTCGCCGCCCGCGCGCCAAAGCACTAGGTCCAGCACGGGATCCTCGAGCCCATGACCTCCTTTCGCGACCAGCCCGCGGCACCCGCGCGCCATCAGCCGCAGGGCCGCCTCGGCGCGCCGATCCACGGTCACGGCGAGTTGATCCGCATCGCACTCCGCCAGCTCGGCGAGTTCGCTGACATTCGGGGTCAACAGAAGCGGCAAGCTACACAGCTCGACACGCATGGCGGTGACGGCGGCTGCATCCAAGAAGCGACCACCCGACGAAGCGGCGAGGACAGGGTCGACCACCACGGCGATCTCGGCAGGCAGAGTCCGCACAAAGGCCGCGGCAGCGCGCACATGCTCGAGGCCTGGGAGCAACCCGAACTTGATTGCACAGGCACTTTGCTTCACATCCCACTTGTCAAGTAAATCGGACAGCTCACGCAACCACTCTTGTACAGGTCGAGCACCGAGAGCACGCACACCGTGCTGGTCTTGTTCGGTCCAAGCCGTCACCACGCTGTGCGTGCTGACCGGCATGGACGCCAGCGCGCTGACGTCTGCCGTGATTCCAGCACCGGAAGGATCATGGCCGCCCACGACGACCACAACCGGGCGCGCGGCCGTATCCATGTTCATTGCGCGCTGCGCTTGAGGATCACGCGCACACTCGCCTCGGCGGTGGTCGCGATGCTCTGCGAGATGTAGCCGTCGGCATCCACCACCAACATGATCGGCGCACTGGGCACAACCAAGCGTGCGCTGCCATCGCGGAACTCGAAGGGACGCAAGCGTTGGCGGCTCGCGGCCTCTGCGCCGCCCACATCAGGTCCCACAGTGCCATACTCCACGGGCTGGCCGTCTTCGTCGACGATTTCCACCACGATGGCACGCAACACACCGCGCAAGTCCAGAGCCTGCACCTCGGCTGTGCCGCCGGCCTCTACGCGCACGATATCGCTCGACACCACGCTATTCGGCAAGCCCACCACCTGCACAGAGATCCGCGCGGGGCCTGGCTCAACACGCTCGAAGAGGTAGATGCCTTGCGCATCCGCCGTGCCGCCGAAGGCGGAACCTTCGGCATCGTGCAAAGTGACCTGCAATTGCTGCGGCACCACGCCCGGTGGCACAAGCACCTGACCGCGCAGGCGGCCACGGAAGGCGACTTGCACCTTGGCTTGCTTCTCGCCGGCTTTGGCATCGACCAGCAACGGCACGGCCAAGCCCGGATGCGATACATGCACACGCACAGGACCGCTTAGGCGCGGCGCGCGCAAGTCAAAGCGTCCATCGGCGGCACTGCGCGCACGGCAACGCGCATCGGGAACGCCCTCGAAGACGAGCTCCAGTTCAGCGCCCTCTACGCCGCGGCCATTCTCATCCAGCACCACGCCGCCCAGTTGGATGGTCCAGTTGTCCAGACGCAGCAAACCCACCTCGGCACGCATCGCAGCCTTGTCTAAAAAACTTGACAAGCCTTGCAGCAACGCTGCCTTGGTAGCACCGAATTCATTGCGCGCCACCAGCATGTACTCGGCAGCGGTCCCTGCCTCTGCGGTGGCCAAGCCGGGCACCGCTAGCTCCCACGATCCATCCGCCTGGATGGAACCACTGGCCGCAAGCTCCCAGCCGGCGGGCAGGCGTTGGTACAGAGTGGCCCGGTAGCCGCCGAGCTTGCGTCCATCGACATCCTGCACCGAGCCTTGCACACGCGGCATGCGCACGGCATGGCGCAACTGCACGAGATCTGCCGGCATCTGCATGCGCTGTTCGGGAACATCAGCACCGCACGCAGTGCGCGCGCGCACCAGCAGCTCCAAGTCCGGCTGCACATGCTCGAACAGCGCCACACCGTCGCGCAGCTCGCGCCGCGTGGTGCGCAACAGTTCCGGCTCGCTGCCCAAGCGCACGACTTCGACCACGCCGCTGGCACACGGGCCATCCGGGCCCTCCACGCGCACTTGCAAGGTCACACCGCGCTGTCCAGTTACCTTGACAGCTGATTCCGGCACTTTGCCGCGCGGCAGGACTGTGGCAAGCGCTTGCTGCGGCGCATCCAACTGCACATACAGGTCGGGCCTTCCCAGCAAGGCACTGAATGCTTCCGGTGCATGCAGCAGCAACGCGCGCCCGTTGCTGGGCAGCAGCACCTGATTACCGCGCCCGTCTGCAGTGCGCACCACCACCGGCACATCCAGACCCGCGCCTGTAGCATCCGCGACTTCGACCACCAACGGCAGGTCGCGGTACATCGTCAGCTTGAGGTAGCTCGTCTCTTCGCGGCGAAAGCGACGCGAGGTGTAGAGATCACCAAAGCGCGCGTCGATGACCATGCGCCCGGCCTTGCTCGGCACCATGGCCCAACCATTCGCCGCCGTGCGCACTTGATGCGTGACCCGCGCCAAAATCTCGTCATTGTCGCGCTCCCACAGCTGAGGATCCGCGGCCAACAGCGGTTGCAAATCCTCCTCCGTCGCCCACCGCACCACCGCACCGATCACGGCGCTGCCATCGACGCGCAACAAGCTCACGCCTACGCCTTCCTCCTCGGGAGGCACACCAGCAGGCAAAGGCCCGAGCCCGGGGAAGTTGTCTTCGCCCTTGGCGGGAGCAGTACCCGTGCCTGGCAACGAGCCGGCCCCGGACGGAAGCACCTCTTGGGCGCGCGGTCGCAGCTTGGCTGCAGGCGCGGCCTCCAAAGTGGGCTTGGATTCGTGCGCGCCTGCTTGGGCT
>JBILXQ010000351.1:0-3521 GCA_044378375.1 Planctomycetota bacterium | reverse complement strand
AAGCCCAAGCCAATTGCGCGGCGCACGCAGTGGCGACCAACCACGAAAGCCCCGAGCCCGCCAGCGTCTCGCGCACGGCTAGCGCGCTGCCTGCCAGCGGTGTGCAAGCCGCGCTCCACAAGAGCAGTGGATCTCGGCCCGGCAGCGGCACCATCGGCAGCAGCAAGACCAGCATGATGGGCAGCAGCAGGTTCTGTCCTTCACGGAAGGTCTTGGCACGGGCCGTGATCAAACACAGCACCGCGCACACCAGCAGCACGCACGGCACATAGACGCCGATCGCGGCAAACACGCGTCCCGCGGCCAGCGCGGAACTGCCAGCGCTGTCCATGCCAGAGATGAGGCCTAGTCCTGCCGTGGCGAGAAAGCCGAGCGCATTCACACTCAGGCTGGCGAGAGTGACTACGACCACCACGACGTACTTGGCCTGCGCAATCAGGCGTCCGTCGATGGGTTGGACAAGCAGCGTTTCCAGCGTGCCTTGTTCGCGCTCACCGGCAAACGCGGCCAAGGCTACCCACGAAGCGGAACCGACCAAGGTGAAGATCAGGATCAGCGGGGCCCAAAGCCCAAACTTCCGGCCGCGTGCGGTGGTTGGATCGGCTTGGTCGGCGGCTTTCGCCAGCACCACGGCGCCCGGGTCAGTGCCGAACAGCTCGGTCAAACGGCGTGTACGCGCGGAGATACGGACTTTGTCCAGGGCTTGCGTGAAGCGCCGGTCAGCCTCGAGGGAGGCTTCGTCGGTGGAGCGCAGCCAGCGCCGCACGCGTGGTGCTGTTTCGGAAGCACTTGCCTGCGAGGGGTCCGTGCACACGCTGACGAGCAACTCGGCCTCACCCAGCAACGCAGTCGCCTGCTCGTGCTCGCTTGGAGTCGCCGCAGAGTCCGGGTCGAACCCGCACAGCAGCGCTGCATCGACCATGCGCTCGTCGATCGGGCCTTCTTCGCGCAGGGCTGTCAAAAGTTCCGTACGCGAAACCTCATCCAAGGCGCGCACATCCAACGCATAGCGGATGACCATGGATTCCATGCGCTCTTTGCCGGAGCGCTCAAGGAATCCGCTGATCCAGAACAGCAAGGGAAACAGAACCAGCGGCAGCACAAAGGCCGCGAACATGGCCCGCCGATCGCGCACGATGCTCAAGCACTCGACGCGGACCAGACTGGCAAAGCTGCGACTGCGGGCACTCACGCCGTTGCTCCACCCAGGACGATGCGTTTGAACACATCCTCCAGCCACGTCGCCCCGGTCTGGGCGCGCAACTCTTCTTTGGTGCCGCAGGCTAGCACTTGACCTTGGTGGATGATCCCGATGCGGTCACAGAGACGCTCTGCTTCGGAGAGCACATGGGTTGAGAACAACACACAGGTTCCGGCGGCGCGCCGTGACTCGATGAACTCGATCATGGCCGAGGTGGCCAATACATCGAGTCCTGTGGTGGGCTCATCCAAGATCAGCACAGCCGGATCATGGAGCAGAGCACGCGCGATCGAGACCTTTTGGCGTTGGCCGGTAGAAAGCGCTTCACAGCGGCCATCAGCCCAAGGCCGCATGTCAAAAACACCTAACAGCTCGTCAATGCGTGCGGCCAGGCGCTCGGGCGCGATGCCGTGCAGTACGCCGAAGTGCTGCAATGTCTCGCGCGGAGTCAAACGGGGGTACAAACCCGTCGATCCGGAGAGGAAGCCCAAGCGGCGCCGTACCTCGATAGGGTCTTGGACCACATCGATGCCATCAATGCGAGCCGTACCTTCACTCGGAGGCAAGATGGTGGCCAGCATGCGCAGCGTGCTGGTCTTCCCCGCGCCGTTCTGCCCCAACAAGCCAAAGATCTCGCCGGGCATGATGCGCAGGTTGATGCCTCGCACCGCATCCACGCGCCCGCGCTTGGGGTCGTGGTAGCTCTTCTTGAGGCCGATCGCTTCGATTGCCGGACGATTCGTTGCTTCCATGGGATGTGTGCGGTCTGTCAAGCGGACTTGCGGCCGAACGAGGCGAAGGCGAACAGGGGACGGCCTTCTTGTTCGCGCTGAAGGAACCATGTCGCCCCGCGTACGGCCAACAGCGCAAAGACGAGCAGGGAGATGGCGACCAAGCTGTATTCAACCGGCGCCCAGCGACCTTTGAGCAAGTCACGGAAGGCCAGCACCACATTCAACACCGGTACGCAGGCCAAGGTCTTCGTGAGCACCAGCCCCGGCATCGCGCCCGCCATTGCGGGCAAGTAGAACAGCATCTGCAACGGCCCGAGTGCGGCTTGGCCTTCTTTGAAGGTCTTGGCTCGCGAGGCGAACACCATCAGTGACGCCGCCACAAAGAAGGCAAAAAGCAGGGCCAAGGGAGTGATGGCTGCGAAAGCAGTCCACGGCACATCGAAATCGAGGCTAGCCCCGCCACCTTTGAGCATGGTGAGCAAGTGGCCTACAGACAGACCGAGCGCCAGAACATTCAGCAACGTCGCCGTCATGGCAAGTGCGGCCACCGCGAGGATCTTGCCCTGCAGCACAGTCGCGCGATCCACGGGTAGCAACAAGGTTGTGTCGTGCGTGCCGCGCTCGCGCTCACCGGCGGTGACATCGATGGCCGGATAGAACGCGCCCGAGAGTGTCATGAACACCAACAGCATCGGGAGCAAAAAGCTCATCAAGAAGGCCGCTTTGCTCTCGTTGGGTGAGAGGTCGCGCCGCCCACCGTCGGCAACCGCATCCATCCGCGCCGGAGGCACGTTGTTGCGCTGCGCCGTTACGAGCCGCAGGTTCTCGGCTTGCGTGGTAAGGCGCGGCTGGATGCGTCGCGCGGCCAGATCGCCGCGTTCAGTGGTGGAGTCGTACACCAACTCGGTCTGCGCACCTGGTGCTGTGCCTACCAACAAGACGGCGTCGGGAGCGTCTGTTTGCGAGAGCCAGGCGAGTGCCTCTTCGCGCGCACCGCTGCGCACCTCGACAATACGCACAGCCTCTACATTCGTGGCGGTGTCGGTGGGGGCGGTGCTGTCCGGAATCCACTCATCGGGTGCGCGCATGCATACTGCTTGCAGGATGCCTTCCGTAGGGGAGCCGCGTGTGCCCACTTGCTGGACTTGATCGCTGGGCGCCATCACACCCAAACGGACCTCCGTATGCTGCTCGCGCCCTCGTACAAGCAGGTACACCTGCACTGCCACGAACAGCAGCACTGGATACAAGACCAGAGGCAGCACGATGGCATACAGCACCGTCATGCGGTCGCGCACGGACGAGAGCAACTCCATCCATGCGATACGGAGCACGACCCGGAAGGACGTCGGTTGGATGTTCATCAAGCAGGGCTACGCCAGTCGGTCTGCCAAGCGCCAAAGTGATCGGCGCCCGTGTCGGTCACGACGACAATGTCTTCGATGCGTACGCCAAAGGAACCTTCGCGGTACACGCCGGGTTCGTTGGACAAGGTCATTCCAGGGGCGAGGATGACCTCGCTGCCTCCGTCGAAGTACGGATCCTCGTGTCCTTCCATGCCAATGCCGTGGCCGAGCCGGTGTGTG
>JBILXQ010000350.1:0-3526 GCA_044378375.1 Planctomycetota bacterium | reverse complement strand
ATGCAGCCGGGCGAGGAACTGTTGTTCTCGCCGGCCTGTGCCAGCTACGACGCCTACAAGAACTTCAAAGAACGGGCACTGGACTTCCGCGCCGCCCTACCAGCGAACGATTGCCCGGCCTAGAAGTGGGCCCTGAGACTCCCCGAGTGGCAACCCACGCGTTCGGCGCGTAGGCTGCTAGGTCTCCGCCACCCTCCACACGCATGCTCTGCCAGAACTGCCTCAAAAATCCCGCCACGGTCCATGTGACTGACCTGGGCAGCTCTGCCGCCAAGGACGGCGAGCCCGTGCAAGAGCGCCATCTGTGCGAGATTTGCGCGCAGGCTCTGGATTTGCCGCATGTCAGCGCCCCCAAGAAAACGGTGGCCGACATTTGGAAACTCCTGCAATTGTCCGCCCAGGCCACGCGCAAGAAGGGCGGCCCTGCCTGCCCCCACTGCGGACTGACCCTCGAGGAATTCCGGCGCAAGGGGCGCTTGGGCTGCGCCAAGGACTACGAGGTGTTTGGGCCTCACATTGCTGAACTGCTCGAGCGAGTGCACGGGGCGCGCGTGCATGTGGGTCGCTTGCCGGCGAATCTCGCCGAAGTGCAGCCCAAATTGGCTGAGGTGGCCGAGGCGCTAAAAGAAGCTGCAAATCAAAATGAGCGCGAGTCGCGGTTGGTGGAATTGCGCGCCAAGCTGGCGGCGGCGATTCGAGAAGAGGCCTATGAGCGGGCGGCGAAGCTGAGGGATGAGCTGCGATCGCTGGAATCGGCGCCTCCTACGGGTGCATGAGCCCGCGGAGCGCCCCGCTCGTTCCCATTCCTGCGAACCAAGATTTCCGCGATTGCGCACTCTAGAGCCTGTAAGCCGCGCATCCCACCGCTTAGAAGAGGCTGGCAGTGCCCAGTGGAGCTCGGCGGAATCCCCGCTCTCCACCCCGGTGCTCCCCGCCTTCGGCTGACGATTTCCACCGTCTGGTCCCGCCCTACGGTTAACTCGCAAGCCGATCCGGTCGATAGCCAACACTCAGACACCGCTCTGGTAACACCCTAGGCTGCCTCGGCACCATGGGCGCAGCCAGCGCGGGCAGTACCCCGCCCGGCACGACTCCACGCTAGGCCAAGTCCCTAACACGCCAGGCCAAGTCCCTAAAAGGAACGCCGATGTTCGACCGCTTCACAGACCGCGCCAAGAAGGTCATGAACCTCGCCCGCCAAGAGGCTCAGAGGTTCAACCATGAATACCTAGGTACCGAGCACATTCTGCTGGGCCTGGTGCAAGAGGGCTCTGGCGTCGCCGCCAATGTGCTCAAGAACATGGGGATCGACCTGACCAAGATCCGCAGCGAGGTCGAGAAGATCGTCAAGACCGGTCCGTCGATGGTGACGATGGGTCAACTTCCCTTTACACCCCGCGCCAAGAAGGTGCTGGAGCTGTCGATGGAAGAGGCCGGCAATCTCGGCCACAACTACATTGGTACCGAACACCTGCTGCTCGGCCTGATCAAAGAGAACGAGGGCATTGCGGCCCAAGTGCTCATGAACTTGGGCGTCAAGCTCGAGGATGTGCGCGAAGAAGTGCTCGACTTCTTGGGCGCCGACTCGAATGAGGAAGAAGACGAGGAAAGCGGCCAGCAAGAAGGTGCCGCGCCCTCAGCCACCGAGAAACCGCAAGGCGGCAAGAGCAAGACGCCGGCGCTCGACAGCTTTGGTCGCGACCTGACCGAGCTGGCACGCGAAGGCAAGCTGGATGCGGTGATCGGGCGCGCGAATGAAATCGAGCGCGTGATCCAGATCCTCTCGCGCCGTACGAAGAACAACCCCGTGTTGCTCGGCGAGCCCGGTGTGGGCAAGACCGCCATCGTCGAAGGTCTGGCCCAACAGATCATCGAGAATCGCGTGCCCGAGATCTTGCGCAACAAGCGCATCGTGGTGCTCGACCTCGCCTTGATGGTGGCTGGCACCAAGTACCGCGGTCAGTTCGAAGAGCGCATCAAAGCGGTCATGACCGAAGTGCGCCGCGTGCGCGATGTGGTGCTGTTCATCGACGAGCTGCACACCTTGGTGGGTGCAGGTGGTGCCGAGGGCGCGATCGATGCCTCGAACGTGCTCAAGCCGGCGCTCTCGCGCGGTGAGATTCAGTGCATCGGTGCGACCACGCTCGACGAGTACCGCAAGCACATCGAGAAGGACGGTGCGTTGGAGCGCCGCTTCCAATCGGTGAATGTGGAACCGCCGACGCCCGCGCAAGCCTTCGAGATCCTCAAGGGCTTGCGTGACCGCTACGAAGCCCACCACCGCGTCAGCTACAGCGACGAAGCGCTGCAAGCCGCTGTGGATTTGTCGACGCGCTACATCAACAACCGCTTCCTGCCGGACAAGGCCATCGATGTCATCGACGAGGCCGGTGCGCGCGTGCGCATCAAGGCCATGGTGGCTCCGCCGGACCTGCGTGACATCACGACCGAGATCGAGAAGCTCGAGCGTGAGAAGGATGCCGCTGTCACGGCACAGGACTTTGAACGGGCCGCGCGCTTGCGTGACCAGGCCTATCAAATGAAGAAGAAGCGCGAAGAGGTGCAAACCCGCTGGCGCTCGGAGCAATCGGACAAAGAGCAAATCGGCACGGTCGATGCGGAAGTCATCGCAGAAACCGTGTCGAAGATGACGGGCATCCCGCTGACTCGCCTCGAGAAAGAAGAGGCCGAACGTCTCCTGCAAATGGAGAACGAACTCAGCCGGGCCGTCATCAACCAAGATGAAGCGATCAGCGCGATCGCGCGTGCCGTGCGTCGTTCACGCTCGGGTCTCAAAGACCCGCGCCGCCCGACCGGCTCGTTCATCTTCCTGGGCCCCTCGGGCGTGGGTAAGACCTTCCTGTGCAAGCAACTCGCCAAGTTCATGTTCGGCACCGAAGATGCGGTGATCACCATGGACATGAGCGAGTACATGGAGAAGCACAACGCGTCGCGCTTGGTGGGCGCGCCTCCGGGCTATGTCGGCTACGAAGAAGGTGGCCAGCTCACCGAACGCGTGCGCCGTCGCCCGTACTCGGTGGTGCTGCTCGATGAAATCGAGAAGGCACACCCCGATGTGTTCAACATGCTGCTGCAGATCATGGAAGAAGGCCGATTGACCGACTCGTTCGGTCGCCACATCGACTTCAAGAACGTGATCCTCATCATGACGAGCAACTTGGGCTCGCAGCAGATGAAGGTGGGCTCGAAGCTCGGCTTCGATCGCACGGCCTCGACCGTTAAGCCCAACGAAGACGAGCGCAAGAAGCGCATGAAGACCGATGTGATGCTGGAGGTCGAGCGGTACTTCCGCCCCGAGTTCCTGAACCGCGTGGACGAGCTGGTGGTCTTCAACCCGCTCATGCACGAAGACCTGACGCGCATCGTCAAGTTGCAGATTGCCGAGGTCAGCAAGCGCTTGGCCGACAAGGGCGTCACGCTCGATGTCGAACAGCCGGCGCTGGACTTCCTCATCAAGCAAGGCTGGAACGAAGACTACGGTGCACGCCCGTTGCGCCGCGCCATC
>JBILXQ010000036.1:0-12815 GCA_044378375.1 Planctomycetota bacterium | reverse complement strand
CGTCACCACCCAGGCGCCATCCTCCTCGCGCCAGTCGCTTTGCACATGCACGCGCCACACGAGCGCTTCGTCCCGCCGCCGCACCAGCAGGAGCTCGAACACAGCCTGCGCCGTGCCGCTGGCTTCCTCGACGGTCACGGTCAACGACTCTGCGGGGATGATGGCGATGCGCGGAAACAGGCCCGTGGCGCGGTCGTGCTCGGTCAGGAACTGCGCCCCCAACCATGCCAGCACATCGTCGCGTGTAGCCCCGCTCGGGTCGCGCCACGCCGGGGACAGCAACTCCATGATTGGTCGGGCGCGCGCCTCCCCGTAGGCCGCACAGCCTTCCGATAGGGCCAAGCGAATGCGCGTCTCATCCGACGCCAGAGCCAAGATCAAACGCTGCGCTACGAACCACAGCAGCAGCGCGCCGGCGATGAAGGTGAGCCCGCGACGCAGCATGTCAAGTAATCGTGACGACAACCACCTTGGCCGCATCGGTCTTGCTCAACGCTTCGCGCAAGGCCCGAATCGCGTCGAGCACATGCGCGCCGATGCCCGGTGTCGCTTCACCGTTCAGTTCCTCATACCAGGCTTGCAGTTCCTCGCGGTCGAAGGCCTCCAAGTCGAGGTCCTCGTAATGCTCGGCCTTGTGTGCGGCAGTCAGGATGAAGCTTTGGCCGTCCAGTGCTTCGGACAAGCGCGCGGCGTGTTCGTCATGGGCGCTGGAGGTCAGGTTTACATCGCCCGCCTCATCCAAGTAGCCCAGCGCCGCAGCCACCAACCAGCCATCGCGCGCGTATTGTGCGGCTGTCTTCGCGTTGGCCTTGCGCCATTCGGCCAGCGTCTTGGACTCGGCGGCGGCGCACATGTCCGGCAGGCGTTCGATGGCAACGAGGCTGAATGTAGCTGTGGCGGCGAGCATGTGTCTGGTTTTCTTGTCAGTCGTGCACAACCATGGTGCGCACTTCAAGGTGTCGTAGGTCGAGCACGCGCAGCACATGGTTGCCGGAGTCAGCGACATACAAAGTCCTGTCGCGCACAGCGAGACCATCCGGTGCGTGGAACTTGGCGTGCACAAAGCGTCCGTCCGCGTGACCGCGTTCGCCGCTTCCCGCCAGCCGCGTCATGCGGCGCGATGTAGGGTCCATCTGCTTGATCTTGTGATTGTAGGTGTCGGACGCATACAGCAAGCCGTCGTACACCAAACCGGTCGGATGCTGGAGGCGCACGTTCTCGCCCGTGCCATCCTCATCGCCCCAGTGCTCTAGGCCTGCGCCGACCAAGGTCTCGACGCTCGGGCGACCGATCAAGTT
Organism: Planctomycetota bacterium; assembly: GCA_044378375.1. Lineage (GTDB taxonomy): Bacteria > Planctomycetota > UBA1135 > UBA1135 > SXXH01. The sequence continues at coordinate 11,517 of JBILXQ010000036.1, read as the reverse complement.
GATGCGCCGCACGGCCGAGCTCTGCGCATCGACGACATACAAGCCGCGCCCGTCTCCAGCCAGATCGCTGGGCTGGGCAAAGCCGGCCTCGGGCGCAGGACCATCGTTCCACGCCTCGCGTCCGTGACCGAGGAAGGGGACGAGCTCATCACTCTCAATCCACGCCAGTTGATGGCCACCAGCGAGCGCGATGTACAGCCTTGGGCGATCCCACCACAAAGCCCACGGCGAACGCAGGGCTGTGCGCAGCGGATGCCCGGGACGCACGATCTGTTGGCCAGCTTCGCCCGTGCCTGCGACGGTGGTCACATATCCCGTATCGAGATCAATGGCGCGCACGCAGTGATTGCCCGCATCCGCCACCATCAGTCGTCGTCCAACGAGAGCCATGCCGCGCGGACTGTCCCAGCGTGCTTGTTCAGGTGCGCCATCTAACAGCCCGCGCTCACCGGAACCAAAGACGCGTCGCACGCGTGCTTCGGCGGTGTGTTGCGGATCCAGCTCCAGCTCCACCACACGGTGGTGCCCGCTGTCTGTCACATACAAGAACGCTTGCGAAACCAGCAGCAACTTGGACGGGTAGCGCAACAGATGCGGGTGTTCGCGCGCGGTTTCCAGGCGTGTCGCGCGCTCGACTGCGCGCAGCACGCCCTCCGCCTGCCATGTGTCAAGATCTTTGGACAAGGCTTGGGCAAAGCGCGGTGCATCCATGGCACCCGTTGCTCGGGCGACCACGACGCCGCGCGGATCGATCACCATCGTGGTCGGCCATGCACGCGCGGCCCACGCATTCCACGCCTCCCGCGCGGGATCGACCACCACGGGATGCTCCAGCCCCAAGCGCAGGATCGTTTCGCGCGCCGCCGCAAGCCCCGCTTCGCCGGGGAACTTGGGTGTGTGCACCCCGATCACCGTGATGCGATCGTGCAGGCTCTGGTGTACACGCCGCACCTGTTCGGCATGGTGCAGGCTGGTGATGCCACCACCATTGAAGAAGGACACTACGACTGGTTGTCCACGCAGTTGTTGCAGCGACAACGGAGCAGGCACATTCAACCACGCGAGTCCTTGCGGGAACTCCGGCGCGCGGGCGGCAGGCTCTCGGTCGCCGTGTTGGCCCTCGTGGTCAGCCGGCATCAGGAGCTTCGGGGTACACGCGCGGCAACAGCTCGTGCGCGGCGAGCGCGCCTTCTGCACGGCGTTCAACGGACAGCTCCGAGTACAGTGCGCGCATCTGGGGGCCTCCCAGTGGCAAGCGCTGCAACAACAGGTCGACGAGGTGCCCGAACGGCATCTGGCGCGGCAGTTCGATCTGCTCGCGCACACGCGTCACGAGTGCTGCTTGCACCTTGGGCCGCAAGCGCGTTTCCGACTCGGCCGAAGCCACAAAGTCCTCGAGTGTTTCCACGCGCGCCGTGCGATAGAGGCGCTCGCTGGGCACCTCGTGCAAGCGTGCGCGTGTCAAGCCAATCAACCACACCAAGTAGCGCCCGTCGGGCAGCCGCTCGTGGCGCGCGATCTCGCCCAAGCCTGCGATCGGATGCACTTGCGGCCGTCCGGCTTCGTCAAGTTCACCTTCCACGATGCACCCCATGGCGATGCGTCCGCTGCGGTCGAGCAAGTCCTCGATCATCTGCCGGTAACGCGGCTCGAAGATGTGCAGCGGCATCACACAGCCCGGATACAGCAGCACATTCGGCAGCGGAAACACCGGCACGATCGCCCCTTGGAGCGTGCCACCGTGAGATGCAGGTGCTTCGCCCATGCTGTGCTTGTCAAGTCGTCTTGGCAACGCGCACCGAGCGCCGTTCCAAGAACGCGAGCGCTTTCATCAGCTCGCGTGATTGTGTGTGGAGTCCGCGCAGCTCTGTGCTGCGCGCCAGATTGGCCACTTGGCGGCGCAAGAACACGCCCTCGGGTGCATCGCGCAGGTACGCCGGATCAAAGTTCACACCGTTCTCGCGCAGGTAGCGCTTGAGGTCGCGGTCCGAGCGCACCACACCTTTGTGGTACGGATCGATGATGATCGAGTTGCTTTCGCCATGCACGCGCAACATCACATGGCCGGGCAAAGGAATGAGGCCCGTCCGCACCCCGGCGCGCTTGGCCACAAAGCTCCAGATCGCGCACATCGTGAGCGGCATGCCTTGGCGCGCGCGGAGGGCTGTGTGCAGGTGAATGTTGCACGCGTCGTGGTAGTTGCCCTTGCTGCCGCCAAAGCCCAGCGTCTTGCCCAAGTGATCGGACAACGCCAACGCGCGCTCGGCCGCATCCCCTGATAGGCGCGCCCGTGCGCCCACCACATGCGCCATCGCATCGAGCTCTTGCCACAGCGGCCGCGGATCCAAGTGCGGATCCTCCAAGCGCGCCAAAGCCAACAGGCCACGCTCCAGGCGCGGCTGCGGGCGCAGCAACTGGCGGTACAGGCCGCGCAGAATGCGCTCGCGACCCAACTCGGCGCGAATGGTGCGCGCCCGGCCGCGCGTGGCCGCATCCGTGCTGCGCGTGGCCGCGTTCAACGCCGGCAAGGCCGCTTTGCGCAGGGCCAAGAGCTCCTTGCGCACGGTGTCGCGCACCTGCTCGGAATCGTCGCCCAGCAGGCTGACCAAGGCAGCCGTGCGCGTGCGGACGGCCGAGTCGTGGCGTTGGAGGTCGGAGAGGGGCATCGTCGGGGTAGGGGCGGGAAGGCCTTCGCCGCCCCCCTGAGCCTAGACCCAGCACTCCGCACTCGGAAGAGGGGAGTCGCGCTTGCGCCCTTGCGCCCCCCCTTCCTATTCTGTTTGCCCCAGAATCCTGTAGGACATCCTGTAGGTCATCCTGCAGGTGCCATGCCCAGGCTCAACCTACGCCGTCCCCACCTCCGCCCAACCATGATGCGACTCCCGCAAGGCGACGATGCCGTCGTCGTGACCCACGCGCTGCGCACGCCGATCGGCAAGTACCTTGGCGCGTTTGCCGATCTGAGCGCCGCAGATTTGGGTGCGGGCTTGGTCGCCGAGCTGCTGCAGCGTGCTGGTGTGCAGGGAGCGGATGTGGATGAGCTCATCTTTGGCAATGGTCGCCAGGCGGGCGGCGGGCCGAATGTGGCGCGCCAAGTCGCCTTCCGGGCTGGGATTGCGCAGGAGAGCTGCGCCTGGACCGTGAACATGGCCTGCGGTTCGGGTCTCAAGAGCATCCTCTTGGGTGCCGAGGCGATTGTGCTCGGCCGCGCCTCCGTCGTGGTCGCGGGCGGGGTCGAGAGCATGAGCGGTTTGCCGTTCTTCTTGCCCAAGTTCCGGACCGGATATCGCCTTGGGCACGCCGACGTCGTCGACGCTATGTACAAAGACGGATTTGGATGTCCGTTGGCGAACATGCTGATGGGCGAGACCGCCGAGAAGCTGGCTCAAGACATGGGCATCGCGCGCGCCGAGCAGGATGCGTTCGCGCTCGGCAGCCAGCAGAAGGCGGCCGCCGCCATTGCCGCAGGTGCATTCCGCGACGAGATCGTGCCGGTCAAGGTGCCGACCAAGAAGGGCGAGTTGGTGATTGACGCCGACGAGCATGTGCGCGGCGACACGACGCTCGAGAGCCTGACCAAGTTGCCGGCGGTGTTCGACAAGAAGAAGGGCACTGTCACGGCGGGCAACGCCTCGGGCATCACGGATGGAGCGGCGGCGTTGTTGTTGATGCGCGCTGGTGAAGCGCGTCGGCGTGGCTTGGAGATCCTGGCCACGCTGGGGCCGAGCACCCAAGCCGGTGTGGACCCGAAGATCATGGGCATCGGCCCCGTGCCGGCCCTCGAACGGTTGGAGCGCGACGCCGGGCTGAAGCCCGATGCGTACGACCTGATCGAGTTGAACGAAGCCTTCGCGGCGCAGGTTTTGGCCTGCCATCGCCTGAAGGCTTTGCCGATGGAGCGCGTCAATGTGAACGGCGGTTCGATCGCGCTGGGTCACCCCATTGGGGCGACTGGGGCGCGCATCGTCGCCACGCTGCTACACGAAATGAAACGGCGCAACGCGCGCCGCGGTCTCGCCACTTTGTGCATCTCCGGAGGCATGGGGTTGGCCGCGGTGTTCGAGCGCAAGTGACTGAAAAGCCCGTGAAATCTACAGGCAGAGAGATCCCCACATGAGCATCAAGAAGGTTGGAGTCGTCGGTTGCGGTCTGATGGGCCATGGCATCGCACAAGTTGCAGCGCAAGGCGGCTGCACGGTGGTGGTGTTTGAAACCGCGGAAGCTGCGCTCGCGGCGGGCCTCGGTCGCATCGACAAGTCGCTGGCCAAGTTGGCCGAGAAGGCGGCGGAGAAGGGCGGCAGCTTTGACGCCGCTGGTGTGCGTGCGCGCATCACCGGGACGCTGGCGAAGGCGGATCTCGCGGACTGTGATCTCGTGGTGGAAGCGATCGTCGAGAACCTCGATGTGAAGAAGACGCTCTTCGCCGAGCTGGGCAAGTTGTGCAAGCCCGAGACGATCTTCGCTTCGAACACATCGAGCTTCCCGATCGCAGCGATGGCCGAAGCTTCGGGTCGTCCGTCGCGCTTCGTGGGCCTGCACTTCTTCAACCCGGTGCAGTTGATGAAGTTGGTCGAAGTGGTGCGCACCGACAAGACGGACGCTGCCGTGTTCGAAGCGGCGCGCGCCTTTGGTGTGGCGTGCGGCAAGACGGCTATCGCCTGCAAGGACACGCCGGGCTTCGTCGTCAATCGCTTGTTGGTGCCGTACATGAGCCAAGCGTTGTTGATGTTGGAGCGTGGCGATGCGTCCGCTGAAGACATCGACATTGCGATGAAGCTGGGCACCGGCTATCCGATGGGCCCGATTGAGTTGACGGACTATGTCGGTCTCGACACGACGCTGTCGATCCTCGAAGGTTGGGTCAAGGCGCACCCGAACGAGCCGGCCTTCACGATCCCGAAGATTCTCGCCAGCAAAGTCGCCGAGAAGAAGCTCGGTCGCAAGACGGGCGAAGGCTTCTACAAGTGGCAGGGAGACAAGAAGGCGTGATCTCCTTCGTTGCACTCGCGCTGCTGGCGCAGCCGACCAGTTCCTTTCCGAGCGTGCACATCGCCGGTGACGCGTTCGTTGCGCGCGTGGATGTCGTTGCGGGAGCTGATGGTGTGGTGAATGCCACACTGTTGGAGCCCGCGGGCTTCACCGTGGGCGGTATGCCCTTGGCGCCGGCCTTGAACACGCAAGGCTTGCGTGTGGCGCCGGGCACCAAGCTCAGCGTCACGGTCGATCTCGGGCCTGCGTTGACGGCGCGCGGCGTGAGCGGCGACTTCCAGTTGGACTGGTTGGGCGATGAAGCGCCGGCTCAGTCGGTGCGCGGCGTGGTGCCGTTTGTCACCGAGGATTCGTTCCTCGATGAGACCAAGTTCCCTGCCGCCGCATTGGCCGATGTGCATGTGGTGCTCGTGACCAATCAAGGCACGATGGAGCTCGAGTTCTGGCCCGATGTCGCGCCGAACCATGTGCGCAACTACCTCGAGTTGTGCCGCACGGGCTTCTACAACCAGACGCTGTTCCACCGCGTTGGACCGGGCTTCATGATCCAGGGCGGCGATCCCAAGACCAAGGAGCTCAAGCTGCGCAACGAGTGGGGCACCGGCAGCGGTCCGCGCAAGTTGGTGGAAGAGCTCTCCAGTGTCAAAAAGCATGAACGCGGTGTGCTGTCGATGGCGAGTGGTGGTCCCAAGACCAACACAGCCAGCAGCCAGTTCTTCGTGATGCATGGCCCGAATCCGGGCTTGGACGGCAAGTACACCTGCTTTGGTCGTCTGGTGTCGGGCTTTGATGCGCTCGACAAGATCGCCACAGCTAACGGCACACCGCTGCCGGATCGCGCGACCTTCCGCCCCACGGAACCGCAGCGCATCGAAAAAGCAATCCTGACGATGGTCAAGAAAGGTTGACAGAGATGAGCAAGCAAGACTTCCTGAACATGGACGCGGCACAGTTGGCGAACTGGCGTGTGGTGATGACCACGACCGCGGGTGAGATGGAGATGGAGTTCTGGCCGGAGACGGCTCCGGGCCATGTCCGCAACTTCCTCGATCTGTGCCAAGCAGGCTTCTACAACGGCACCATCTTTCACCGGGTCATCCCCGGCTTCATGATCCAAGGCGGCGATCCTACGGGCACGGGCACGGGCGGTGGACCGCGTCGCTTGAAGGCGGAGTTCTCGAAGCGTCCGCACCTGAAGGGTGTCTTGTCGATGGCGCGTTCGGCGAGCCCGGACTCTGCCTCGTGCCAGTTCTTCGTGATGCATGACAAGTCTCCGCACCTCGATGGCCAGTACTCGGCCTTCGGTCAAGTGGTGCGCGGGCTCGAGGTGGTGGACGCGATCGCCATGACCCGCACGAGCGTGGGTGATCGTCCGATCACCAAGCAAGAGATCAAGTCGGCGGTCGTCATTCCTGCCCCCGCCAAGCAGTAGCACCTCAGCCCCATGCAGTACCAGAACATCCTCGTCGAGTGTGCCGATGCCATCGGCTTCGTGACCGTCAATCGCACCAAGGCCATGAACGCCTTGAATCATGCGACTTTGACGGAGCTCAAGCATGCGTTCGAAGCCTTGAACGCTGACAGCAGCGTGCGCGCGATCGTGGTGACGGGTGCGCTGATCGAAGGCAAGCCTGCCGAGAAGCAGAGCTTCGTGGCGGGCGCCGACATCGGCGAGCTGCATGCGATGCAAACGGCGATGGATGCCAAGGAGCTGGCGTACTTCGGTCAAACCGTGTTCAGCGTGCTGGAGCAAGCCAGCAAGCCCTCGGTCGCGATGATCAACGGCTTTGCCTTGGGTGGCGGGCTCGAGCTGGCGATGGCTTGCACCTTGCGCACAGCCGCGCGCACGGCACGCGTGGGCCTGCCGGAAGTGAGCCTGGGCATCATCCCGGGCTACGGTGGCACGCAGCGTTTGGCGCGCATCGCGGGTCCCGGTGTGGCACGCGAGTGGGTGCTCACCGGTGAGATGTACAGCGCTGAAGAGGCGCATCGCGTGGGCGTGGTCAATCGCTTGTTCGACGCGGACCAACTGCGCGAGGGCACTCTGAAGATGGTGCAGACCATCTTGTCGCGCGGCCCGGTGGCCGTGCGTCTGGCGCTGGAGACCATTCGTCGCGGCCAGAACATGAGTCAGCAAGAAGGCGAGATCATCGAGTCCGACATGTTCGGCCTCGCCTCGACGACGGCTGACATGAAGGAAGGCATGAGTGCCTTCTTGGAGAAGCGTCCGGCGAAGTTCGTCGGTCGCTGAAACTGTGGCCAGTTCCGTTTTCATCTTCATCCTCCACCAGCAACCCCTGTAAAGCACTCATGACACGCGACATCGTCATCGTCGGCGGCGCCCGTACACCCATGGCCGAGTATGTCGGCACACCTGGCTACGGCAAGTTCAAGGACCTCTCCGCCATGGAGTTGGCCGCGATTGCTTCGAAGGCTGCTTTGGAGCGCTCGAAGGTGGCTGCGGAGTCCATCGATCATGTGATCATGGGCAACGCGCTGCAGACCTCGGTCGATGCGTTGTATGGGGCGCGCCATGTGGGCTTGAAGGCGGGCGTGCCGCAGCATGTGCCGGCTCTGACCGTGAATCGTCTGTGCGGTTCCGGCTTGCAGTCGATCGTGTCGGGCTCGCAGCTCTTGCAGCTGGGCGAAGCGACCACGGTGCTCGCCGGCGGCATGGAGAACATGAGCCAAGCTCCGCATGTCATCTACGGCATGCGTTCGGGCGTGGGCTTCGGTCAACAGCAAGCCATCGTCGACTCGCTCTTCGCATCGCTGATGGATCCGGTCGGCGGGCTCTACATGGCCCAGACCGCCGAGAAGATCGCCAAGCGTTTGGGCATCACGCGCGAGCAGCAAGACGAGTACGCCTTGCGCAGCCACCAGTTGGGCGCCAAGGCCGTGCAAAGTGGCCGTTTTGCGGCCGAAATCGTGCCCGTTACGGTCAAGGGCCGCAAGGGCGACGAGCTCGTCAGCACTGACGACCACATCAAGCCCGACACCACTCTCGAAGGCCTAGCCAAGCTGCGTGCGGCCTTCGGCAAGGACGGCACCGTGACCGCGGGCAACGCCTCGGGCATTGTCGATGGCGCGGCCGCAGTGGTCGTGACGACCTCGGAGCACGCCAAGAGCGCGGGCCTCGATGTGTGGTGCCATGTGCGCGGTTGGGCCTATGTAGGTGTGGATCCGACGGAGATGGGCATCGGTCCCGTGCCGGCCATTCGCAAGGTCTGCGAGAAGGCAGGGATCAAGGTCGATCAGATCGACCTTGTCGAGATCAACGAAGCCTTCGCAGGCCAGTACTTGGGCTGCGAGAAGGAGCTGGGACTCGATCGCGCGCGCTGCAATGTCAATGGCGGGGCTATCTCGTTGGGCCACCCGCTGGGCGCCTCGGGCACGCGTCTGGTGTTGACCCTGATGCACGAGTTGCGCGCCTCGAAGAAGCGCTACGGCGTGGCTTCGGCCTGCATCGGCGGTGGCCAAGGCATCGCCGTGTTGATCGAAAACACCGCGCTCTGATCAGGCTACGCTCCCGATGAATCCGCTGATCCACACCAAAGCAGACGGCACGCGCGTGGTGCGCTTGACGCCGGGCAAGCGCGTGCTGTTCTTGACCAAGGACTACGCCGCAATCGAAAGCCAACTCTATGGCGGCCAGAACTTGCGCATGGAGCAGGTGGATCCGTCCAGTTTGCTTGACGACATCAACACGGATGCTATGACGCCTGCGTGGGTGTGCTTCCGGCACAAGCCGGAGGACATTGCGCTCGACGCGTATGCCGGGTTGCTGCACAAAGGTGGCGCCAAGGACGGTGCGCGTGTATTCCAGACCCGCGCCCTGATGGATGGCGGCTTTGAAGTCATCGTCAGCGGTCAACGCAAGGGCACCGGCTCGTCGCGCGAGACCGCTCCGCAGTGCGAGCGTTGGTCGGGCGTGCACTTGGTGATCGCGGCAAGCTTTGCGCCTATTCACGAGCGCAACAACATCAACCTCGGCCAGTTGATGGGCAGCTATGACCAACTGGTGCGCTTGCAACGCGGCGAAGAGATTCCGCTGGCCGAGTTCACTGCGCGCTACGACGAAGTCACGCGCGCCATTCTCGAAAACGGCGGCCTGTTCCCGTTCTCGGCGGCCTTCAAGGCCGGCAAGGCTTCCGTCCCGTCTCCGAAGACGGCGCCGCGCGCGATGACCATCGCCGAGAAGATTCTTGCTGCCAAGCTCGTGGGCGCGACGGGTGCCGCGCATGTCAAAGCGGGCGACATCTGCTTGGTCAAGGTGGACGGTGGCTACAGCCACGAGTTCACCACGGCACAGGTGCATCACTTCTTGTCGCTCGAGTACGGCAAGGACTACAAGCTGCCGAACCCGGGCAAGTTTGCAGTCTTTGAAGATCACCTGCTGTACGCCGATGGCGTCAAGCGTATGGCACCCTTCGCGCCGTTGATCCAGACGCTGCGCGACCTGCAGAACGAGTTCCAACGCCATACCGGTGTGCGTGACTACTCGGCGAAACAGGGCATTTCCCCGGGCATTTGCCACCAAGTCGCGCGCGAACAGTTCGTGGATCCGGGTGATTTCATCCAAGCCACCGACAGCCACACCTGCATGGGTGGCGGCAGCAACGCGCTGACCTGGGGTGTGGGTGCGACCGAGTACGCGGGTCTCGTCTACTCGGGCTTCACCTTTGTGATCGTGCCCGAGACGATCCGCTTTGACCTCGTGGGTGCCATGCGCCCCGGAGTCACGGCCAAGGATCTCATTCTGCACATCCTCAAGGTCCATGCAGTGCCCGAGCACACGCTCGATCGCGTGATGGAGTTCGGTGGCCCCGGCTTGGCCAGCTTGTCGCTCGACGAACGCGCAACGCTATGCAACATGGCGACCGAGTGCAGCGCCAAGAGCGGCGTGTGTGAAGCCGACGAGAGCCTTGTGGAGTGGATCGCTGCTCGTCGTCCGGGCGTGTCGAAGGACACCATCCGCGCGCGTTGCGTGGCTCCCGACAAGGACGCGGTCTACGACGGTGGACGCTACACCATCGATCTGTCGCAGCTGGAGCCGATGGTCGCCGAGCCCGGTGATCCCACCTACGGCAAGAACATCTCGGTGCTGTCGGATGTGGCCATCGACATCGCCTATGGCGGTTCGTGCACAGCCGGCAAGGAGCACGACTTCGATATGTACGCCCTCGTGCTGAAGGAAGCGCTCGCGTCCGGTCGCGGCGTGGCCGCCGGCGTGAAGATGTACATCCAGTACGGCAGCGAAGCTGTGCGCGACTACGCGCAAGCCAAGGGCTATCTCGACATCTACGCCAAGGCTGGCGTCGAGGTCATCAATCCTGGTTGCGGCGCGTGCATCGGCTGTGGGCCGGGTGTGTCCGAGACCAAGGAACAGGTCACGGTCAGCGCCATCAATCGCAACTTCACCGGGCGTTCGGGACCGGGGAAGCTGTATCTCGCCTCGCCGTTGACGGTGGCTGCTAGCGCAGTTGCCGGCAAGATCGTCGAGTACCGCCCGGGCATGTTTACGAGCACCAAGACCTCATGAAGCAGTACAACATCGCAGTCCTCGCAGGCGACGGGATCGGCCCGGATGTCACCAACGAAGCCCTGAAGGTGATGGATGCCGTTGCGTCCATCTACGGCTTCTCGACCAAGAAGACGGTCTACCCGTTCAGTACGCAGTACTGGTTGGACCACGGCCAGAAGGACGAGATGATCTTCCCGGAGGCCTCCTTCCAAGAGCTCAAGCAACACCACGCGATCTACTTGGGCGCCATCGGCGACCCGCGTGCGCCGGTGGGCAAGATCGAGTACGGCATCATCGCCAAGATGCGCTTCGAGCTCGACCTGTACATCAACCTGCGCCCGGTGCGCTTGTATGACGAGCGCTTGTGCCCCTTGAAGGGCAAGGGTCCGAAGGACATCGACATGGTGTTCGTGCGCGAGAACACGGAAGGCGCTTACACCGGCACCTTCGGTTTCGCGCACAAGGGCCTGCCGATCGAGGTTGCATCGCAGGTGATGACCTACACGCGCCATGGGGTCGAGCGTGCGATCCGCTACGCCTTTGAAGCGGCGCGCGCGCGCAACAAGCAGAAGAAGGTCACGCTGATCGACAAGGCCAATGCCTTGCGCTCGCACGACCTCTGGCAGCGCGTGTTCTATGAAGTCGCCAAGGAGTACCCGGACATCAAGACCGAGCACGCCTACATCGATGCGGCGTGCATGTGGTTGGTCAAGAACCCCGAGTGGTTCGATGTGGCCGTCACAACCAACCTGTTCGGCGACATCATCACTGACCTCGGCGCCATGCTGCAGGGCGGCATGGGCATCGCTGCCTCGGGCAACCTCCACCCCGGTCAGGTCAGCTTGTTCGAGCCGATCCACGGCAGTGCGCCCAAGTACGCTGGCCAGAACAAGGCCTGCCCGGTCGCGGCCATCATGGCGGCCTCGATGATGTGCGATTACCTGGGCGAGAAGAAGGCCGGTGAGGCGATCGAAAACACGATCATTGACCTCATCCGCAGCCAG